>DNXM01000195.1:0-7110 GCA_003505905.1 Oscillospiraceae bacterium | reverse complement strand
TTGCTTGGGAGCAGGTATCAACAGCTTGATGCGCATTTTTTATAATTCAGGTTATATCTGTGCGTTCTGCTGGGGCACTTACCGAATTTCAACCGGCGATATTACATACGGCACGCTGACCCTGTTCATCTCCCTTGTTTCACAGGTGCAGGGTTCCTTGAGTGGTTTGTCCCGTGTCCTTCCGCAGTTTTATTCCATGGTGATTTGTTCGAAGCGTATTCGTGAAGTGACGGATATCGAAAACGAGGTCTTTTCCGGTCGGACGGATATGCCCGAACAGGTCGGCATCAAAATGGAGCACGTCAACTTTGCTTATAATGTCAAGCCTGTTTTGAACGATGTCAATTTGGACATAAAGCCCGGAGAACGGGTTGGCATTGTCGGAGCCTCCGGCGCAGGCAAAACAACGCTGATTCGCTTGCTTTTGGCGCTGACAAAGCCGCAAAGCGGTGTGCAGGCTTATATCACGGAAAACGGTATTCAACCGATTGAACCCGATTCCAGACGGTTTATTTCCTATGTGCCGCAAGGCAACACCCTGCTGTCGGGAACAATCGAAAAGAATCTGCGCAACGGCAATGAGGAGGCTACGGAAGAAGAATTGTGGCAGGTACTCAAAGCCGCAGGCGCCCATGATTTTGTCGAACAGTTGCCGGATGGATTGGATACGGTGCTGTCCGAACACGCAGGAGGAATTTCCGAAGGACAGGCACAACGCCTTTCCATTGCCCGTGCTTTGCTCAAAAAACGCCCCTTGCTGATTTTGGATGAAGCGACCAGTGCCTTGGATGAACAGACCGAGGCGAGGGTTTTGGACGGAATTTCGCAGTATACCGACCGAACCTGTATGTTTATTACGCACCGCCGTTCGATGCTTCGTTATTGTGATAAGGTGCTCGAATTGAGTGAAGACGGTTATGTGACCATGAAAGTGCTTGACCACGCAAACGATTAAATTTCATAACAATGGACACAGCCGCACATCTCCTGTAATAAGGGGTTGTGCGGCTGTTGGCTGTGTCGATTTCGGTCGTTTTTTGCAAAAGCTTTTGAATATAACAAACAAAAGAGGCACTCATCAATCGGATGATGAGTGCCTAACGGTAATCAGATGAACTTGTTTGAAATCAGTCGTTCGGAATTTCTTTTTCGCTGTCTTCCTTGTTGACCTTGTCTTCCATTGCCTTGCGGCGAGCATAAAGCTCGGCATACATCTTTTCTTTCTTTTCGCCGGAAAGGTCGTAGAAGAACTTCGGGACAATGGCAAGCAAGCCGGTTGCAACGGGAAGAGCGGTGCTCATTGCGAACAGAGAGAATTCGGTCGATTCGCTTTGTCCGCCGAAGCCTGCACCCTGCTTGTAGCCGATGGAGTTCAAAATGGCGGTACGAATCATAGCGCCGAGGGTGGAAACCAACTTGGTAGCCAAGTCCTTGGTAACGCCGGTCATACCCTCTGTACGGTAGCCGGTTTTCCATTCACCATAGTCAATGGCCTCGTTACGCATTTCTTCGGGGATAACCTTTTTGATGCCGTAAACAGTCATCCAAAGGGTTTCACGAAGCATAAAGGCGGGAATCATCACGCTGAGCTTCTTAAAGTTCTTGTTGATGGAACCGACAAGGAACACGCCGGTAAGAAGGATGTTGTCGGAATGAGAGCCGAGAATCCAAAGAGTTTTGGTGGAGAGCTTCTCACGAGCCTTGGGAACATAAGAATAGCTCAACGGGGAAACAACGGCGCCGGGGATACCGACGATGGTGGACATGGACGCCAAACCGAGAACATTGATGTAGTAGAGGTTCAAACCGCTGTTGATGGAGAAGGCGCTGAGGAACTGCTCAACGGTAATCAACAGAAGCGGCTTGTTGGTAATCAGGGACTTGATGCTGTCCTTGATGGCTGGTTTTTCAACGTTTTGCATGACACGCTCTTTGGCAACCAAGACGAAGTAGAAGGCAAGTCCACCTGCGACCAAGGTGGTGAAAGCACCGCCTGCGACATACAGCGAACGCATATCCACATTGAGCACACCGCGGTTGACAAAGTCAATCAGCACGCCCATGATGATTTCCGGGGCTTTTTCGACAAAACCGGAGAACAGGTTCGCCTGCGTAATCAAGCGGGTTCTCTCGATGATATTGGGGGTGATGGTTGCGAGCATACCGGTTCTTGCAATGTTGTTCAGTGAAACAGCGAGGTTTGTTATGAACTGAAGAACCAAGTATGTAATCAGCTTCGGCATATAGTACGGACTTGTTCCGGCGAAGATGAAAGGCATGAACCAATAAAACAAGGTCAATGCAACGCCGGGGATTGCGTACAAAATCAAATACGGTCTGAACTTACCGAAACGTGTTCTGGTCTTGTCGACCAAGGCGGCAAGGAAGATATCGTTGATGATATCCCATACGCCGATGACACCGTTGACCAATGTCTGGAACGCAAAGTTGACCATCAGGATATCGGTCAGGAAAACGTCACGATATTTGTCGATGTTGAAACTCAACGAAATATCGTACATGACATAGGCAATGGTTTCTTTTGTGCCGACATAACGCCGGTTGTGCTTGTGAGGTACTTCACGCACCTCTTCTTCTACAGTTGAAACTGCTTGAGCTTCAGCTGACATTGGCACCACTCCACTCCAAAAAATTATTTAGTCAATTATAACAGATATATAAGAGAATGGCAAGCTCTTTTGTGAAATTGTTTTGAAGAAAGTGCGAAAAAATGATAAAAAGAGCGGATTTTTTGTCCGCTCTTTCCGAAATTCGCCGTTAATTCATGTAAGCGTTCTGATTTAACCCGAAGCTGACGCTGAGGGCATGGTTAATGCGGCTCATGTCGCCGTCGTTCAAATTGCCCATGCGTTCCCGCAGGCGTCGCTTGTCGATGGTTCGCACCTGCTCGAGCAAAACGATGGAATCCTTTGCCAGACCGCAGCCGTCTGCATTCACCCGAATGTGGGTCGGCAGCCCCGTTTTGTATTTTTGGCTTGTGATGGCGGCGGCTATGACTGTCGGGCTGAAGCGGTTTCCGACATCGTTTTGCACAATCAGCACGGGACGGATACCGCCCTGCTCCGAGCCGACCACCGGACTTAAATCTGCGTAATAAATTTCTCCTCGTTTGACATTCATGTTCATCACTCTCCGAAATGTACCGTTTGATGGTATTGTTGCCCGAGAACGACACACTTAATCATCGGGGAGCGAATTTCGTGTCTGTTTCACTTTCATATTATGCGGACGGTTGAAATTTGATTGTCAAATCCAAGGAATCTACTTCAAAATACAGCGGCTGACCGTTTTCGGAATCGACCGTGAGAAGAAAAAGCGTTCCGTCGTGCGTGCCTTGCATGGTGAGGGTGTTTTCTTTTTTGCTTTTCACGCTCGGCGCTTGCGACAAAGCACCGTCAAGCCAATAGAGAAAGCATTGTTTCGGCGCAGATAAAATTGTTTCTTCTTTATTATTTCCATATAAAAGGCTGATTTGACCGCTGCGGCTGATGAAAACCATACCCTTGCTTTCAATCGGCGAAGAAAAAACCGCAGTACATTCCTGCTCCGTTACCGTTAAATCGGCGGAAAAACTCCGTCCTTTTTGTTCAATGGTAATCGGACAGGCAAAACTGCGGTTGATTTTTGTGTTGCTCGGCTTGACGGTGCCGCATCCCACCAAAACAAATAACAGGCTTATGAGCAGGACGGACAAGCGCTTCAAACCGATTCCTTCTTTCACTCAAAATCGGAGAGCACTTTCGGCAAAAGGGCAAGCATATCGCTTGGGGTCATGCCGTGAACGGAAGTGACTTCGGCGGCACGGTCACCGACATAGCCGTGAAGGAACACCGCCGTCACGGCGGCATCAAAACGGCTCATTCCCTGTGCAATCAGCCCGGCAATCATCCCGGCGAGCAAGTCACCGCTTCCGCCCCGAGCCATGCCCGGGTTCCCCGTTGGGTTGACATAAACCCGTTCGGGGCTTGCCACAACGGTGGCGGCTCCTTTCAGCACAAGCACGGTGTTGTATCTTTGTGCAAATTCTTTTGCAAGGGCGATGCGGTTGTTTTGTATTTCGGGAACGGTCTTGCCGGTTAAACGGGCAAATTCACCGGGATGCGGTGTGAAGACGGTTCGAGTGCCGATGCTCTCCAATCCATTTATATTCCCGCACAGCAGGTTTATGCCGTCCGCATCCAAAACAATCGGGCATTCGGCGGCAGGCAAAACCTCGTTGACCAAGCTTGCAGTGCCGAGTGTTTGACCAAGCCCGCAGCCGAGCAGTAAAACCGAAGCACTTTTGCAGGCGGACAGAATCGGCTCGATTGCACCACGGATGAAAAAGCCGTCTGTACAGCAGGGCAGGGGCATCAAAATCGGTTCGGTCAGCTTCGCACCGATGGCAGGATAAGCCGAATCGGGGAAGGCGGCGGTGACCAAGCCAGCGCCGACCTTTACCGCACCGTTGGCGGCGAAAACGGCGGCACCTGCGTAACGGCGACTGCCGCACACGCTCAACACCTTGCCGAATGAGCCTTTGTTGGCTTCGGCACGGCGTTCGGGCAGACGGATTTCTTTTCGGCTCAAGGTAAAAAAGCCGGCATCATCCACACGGTCACAGCACGATTCGGCAATGCCGATGGATAACGGAACGACTGCTCCGCAATACTCGGCGGACGGGTACAGCAGATGACCCGGTTTGCAAAAGCTGATGGCGAGGGTTGTGTTGGCTTGAATGGCACCGTTGCACACATGGGCGGAATCACATTCCACACCGCTCGGTACATCAACGGCGATGACTTTTGCCTTTGATGCGTTGATGGCTTGAAACACGCAGATAGTCTGTTCATCTGCTTCTCCGTGAAAACCGAATCCGAATACGGCGTCGATTATGTAGTCGGCAGAGCTGATTTTTTCTTTGGAAAAATTCGGCTGTGTGGCAAAATCCAGCACCGAAATGCCATTCATTTTTTCAAACATGGTTTTGGCATCGTCCGCCTGCGGCTGACCGTTGACCAACAACACATCCACCGACCGGCCGAGCTGATGCAAAATGCGTGCAATTACAAAACCGTCGCCTCCGTTTTTGCCCTTGCCGCAGGCAATGAGCGCTGTGGCAGGGATATCATGAGCGACGGTGTGAGCGACATATTCGGCACAAGCCGTGCCGGCGTTTTCCATCATTTGCAGATAGGAAAGACCGCCGGACACGGCGTTTTGCTCGATTTGTTTCATTTGTGAGGATGTAACGACTCTCACTTTACAATGCCCTCCAAGAAGTTGACCTCGTAGGCCTTTCCGCTTGGGTCGATACGGAATGTTTTAATCTCGTGCGCATTGAAGTCCACCGTGAAAGCGGTATCCAGCAAGTCGCACAGAATGTTCGCTCTTGTCTTTTTGCCTGCGGATTCAAAGCAGCGCAGAACGGCGGNNNGGCACCACTCTTGTCTTCGCTGAATTTGAACGCTGTGACAATGATGTTGGGTTGATTGATTTCCATGAAGGACTTCACCTGCGGTTCGCCGCTGCCCTTGTGATAGCTTTCACTCACCACGACAGGGCGGTTGTTAAACCGTGCGGCGGCGAGCATAACCTCGGTGTTTTCAACTTCGCCTTCATGGGGCAGAAGCGCATATTCAAACCGTTGCATTCCTTCGTCGCAGAAATTGAAATCGGCGGCAGGACGGTCGGAATAGTGGTCGGCAAAAATGACATTGCGGATGGCTGTCAGACGCAGTTGAGTGCCGGGGCAGTCATAGCTGTACTTGCTGTCGTTGAGCACGGCAAGACCGATGCGCTTACCCTGTGCGTTGGTTGCGGTGACATCCGCCCATTGCTGGGTTGGCTCTTCGTCGCCGTCGCAGGGGCGCTTGATGAAGCCGCAGGGGATTTCATAGGTGGAAATCTCATCTGTTCCGCCGATGTCAAAGGGCAGCTTGAGAAGCGTGAACTTTTCGCTCCAATTTGCCTTGCACTTGACACGAAGCAGGTTTTTGCCCTGTGTCAGGCAGAATTCCTGCGAGAGCGTGGATGTGTTAAAGGTGTATTTGATGCGAACCGATGCACGAAGCGGACCGTGCTCCACACATTCGACACTTGCGACTTTCATAGTGCCTTTGATGTTGTGGAATTGAAATACATTGTGCGCCCATGTGTCGGTTTCGTGGTCATCAATAACGGTCGGCACGGCAAGAACAGCATGGGAAGCGTAGTCGATTCCGCTTGCCTTATCAAGCAATTTGGAAATACCGCCCTTTTCTTTGTCGAATTCGACACGAAGCAGGTCATTTTCCATATAGACAACCGAATCTTCTCCGCAAGAAAGAGAAGAGGTTTTCGGCTCCTGTTCGGATTCAAAGCTCAGCCAGTAGGTGGCATAGCCCAAAGCAGGCACCTTCGCCATGAACAGCGTGTCCAAGTGGCTGTCGTTGGAGCGAGAGGAACGAACATTTTGGAACAACACATCGTTGCCCTCGCTGTCGGTTACTTTTTGGGAATCGTACATCACACGCACGGGCATATCAATCGGCTGAGAAAGGGGATTGAACACCACAATCGGACGGGGGAAGTCACGGCGAGCACCCAAGTTGCGCACCTCCGAACAAACGGGGTCGGATACACCGTCAATCCATGTGTCGATTTTGCGGGCAATGCGGATAACGGCGCTGTTGTAAATGCGGGAAGCTACATCCAGCGCATAGCCTTCGCTGTCCTTGACATCCTCGTATGCCTCCATAATGGAACAGCCGCACAGAATATCGTGGAATTGGTTGAAGCAAACACGCTCCCAAGCCTTGGCGAATTCTTTGGTTTCCGCTGTGGCACCTGCCGCTTTTACGGCAACGGTGTTGAATTTTTCGGCGGAAGCCAAGCGGTTTTCCGCCTTGCGGTTGAGCTGCTTGACCAACGAGGTTGCGGAGTAGCAACCGCTTGCGTGGTGCTGAAGCTCGTCCGTCCAAACAGGAATATCAAGCGGAGTAGCGAGCATTTCACGGAAGAAATCGTCGGGGTTGGAGAATTTCAGCTCCGCAAAGCCCTCGGCCTTCATTTTGCTTTTCAAATGCTCAATGTCGCCTCGGGTCGGTCCGCCGCCGTGGTTGCCCACGC
>DNXM01000073.1 GCA_003505905.1 Oscillospiraceae bacterium | reverse complement strand
GATTTGATTTTGCTTGATGTGATGCTGCCGCTGAAAAGCGGTTTGGAGGTCTTGACGGAAATTCGCCGCAACGGCAGCTTAACCCCCGTCATTCTGCTCACCGCAAAGGGTGAGGAATACGACCAGGTGAACGGTTTTCGACTCGGTGCCGATGATTACATCGTCAAGCCTTTTTCCCCTACCCTGCTGATTTCACGCATTGAGGCCGTTCTGCGCCGTGTCGGCAAAGGCGGTGACGGCGTGCTGACAGATGGTTACATCAGCGTTAATATGCTTACGCACGAAGTAAAATGTGCCGATAAGCAAGTTGAATTGACACGGCGTGAATTTGATTTGCTGTGCTTTTTTATGACGAATGCACGCTTGACACTTACACGCACCCAACTGCTCAACAGCGTTTGGGGTGTGAATTTTGACGGGGACGAGCGCACGGTTGACACGCATATCAAACAGCTTCGTTCCAAGCTCGGCGTTGACGGGTGCATCAAAACCGTATACCGTGTCGGATACAAATTCGATGCCCGAACCAATCCGACGGATTCAAACTGTTTTTAAGGATTGAGGTGCTCCTATTGAAAAGCTCCATTCGCACGAAAATACTGCTCGGCTGCACGGGACTTCTGCTTGTTGTCTTGATTTGTCAGCTTGTGTTCGGCATTTTTCTCTCACGCCGTTTCGTTTTGTGGCGCACGGAAAAGGTTATGAACACCCTTTATCTTGACTTGGTTCAGTCCTATGACGATGAGCCGGACAAAATTTACGAACGGACGGAAAGCGCCGAAAACAATTACCGTGTTAATATCATGATAACCGACGGTGACAAGTTAATTTATGCCAACCGCCAATCCGACAAGGGCTTTTTCATGCACTCCCCTTTGCCGAGCACGCCCGAAAACCCGACAGCGGAAGCGCCGACCGATTTCGGCGAAGCACCGAAGCCGAGCTTTGACCCGCAGCCCGAACTTTCGTCTGAAAAGAACGGCGGATTTTTCGGCTCTGTTGAAGATTTCTCATCGACCCCGAGCATTGAACAGATTCAGCCGAAAAGGCAGGATGACAGCAGTGAAATGCTTTTGCTTCGAGGAAAAACCGAATACAACGGTGAAGAGCGCTACATCGCCATATGGGTCGCCATGGAGTCCATCGACTCTGTTGTTTCCGTTTTTACGCAGGTCAACCTCACCATCTCGGTTGTTGTCTTGCTGCTTGGGTTAATTGTTTCCTATTTCATAGCCAAAAGCATCACCAAGCCGATTAAGAATGTTGAACACATATCCCAGCAAATTGCGGAGCTTGACTTTGCCCAAAAGGCAGATGAATCGGTCAGCACCAAAGAGCTTGCCGGGTTGGCGCACAGCATCAACAGCATGGCAACCCAATTGCGTCAATCCTTTGACGAGCTTCAGCTCGCTAATTCCCGTTTGGCGGAGGATATCGACCGAGAAAGACAAGTTGAAAAAATGCGTCGGGAGTTTATTGCAAATGTTTCGCACGAAATGAAAACGCCCTTATGCTTACTGCAAATGTACAGTGAGAACCTAAAAGAAGATGTTGACGGAATTGACCGTGAATACTACTGCCAAACCATCATCGACGAAACCGCACGGCTCAATGAAATGGTCAAAAGTATGTTGGACATCTCCAATGTCGAAAACGGGCTTTCTTCATTGAACATGGAACCGCTCGATTATTCTTCGCTTGTTTCTTATACCGTTTCCAAGCTATCGATTTTAGCGGAAGAACAGGCTTTAACAGTAAGCATTGATGAGGGAATTGCCGTAAACGGCGACCGCCATTATTTGGAGCAGGCAATCAAAAACTATGTTACCAATGCAATCACACACACCGAAGCAGGCAGGCGAATTGATATTTCGCTCACTCGGCAACCGTCATCCGCTGTCTTTTCCGTTTTCAACGAAGGCAAAACCATTGACCCCGAAAAGCTGCCGCACATTTGGGAAAGCTTCTACAAAACCGATGAAGCACGGGTCAGGAAGGACGGCGTTCACGCCGGACTCGGGCTGTACATTGTGCGTATTATCGCCGAAAAACACGGCGGAAGCTGCATAGCCGAAAATGTTGACGGCGGTGTGTTGTTCACCTTGATTCTGCCCGTTTCTCCGCAGGAATCCACGCAGCAGGAAGCCGAATAAAAAGCAGAGATTGCCTGCCGAATTTTGTAGGCAATCTTTTTGGTTTTCATCACAGTTTCATCAATTCCGTTTCATATAATAGCAACCATTGAAGATGAAGGAGCGAATCACCCATGGAAAAGATGAAACTCAGCAGTGAAGTACCCGAAGAACTTGCAAGTATGCTCGGAGAGGACAAAAAGAAGAAAAGGAATCCCCTTTCCAAGAAAAAGAAAATCCTTATTTCCGCCGTTGCGTTGGTTACAGCGGGCAGTATTGTCGCCGGCAGTATCTTCTTAATTCGGTCAAAGAAAAGTGACAATACGCAAACCGTCTATCGGGAATATACCGTTGCCCGAGGTGACATTTTGGAAGGTCAAACCGAAAGCTCGGTCATCACGCTCGACCGTAAGACAGTTGATTTTCCCGTCAACGCCGAGGTGCTTGAGATCTATGTCAAGTCAGGCTCGCAGGTTAAAAAGGGCGACAAGCTTATCAAGCTCTCCGCCGAAGACATCGACGATTCGCTCAAGGAATACGAAGCTGATTTAAAAAGTGCTCAAACCACACTGGAAAGCGCTAAATTAAACCGCAAAACCGAACTGTTAAAAGCACAGCAGGAATTGGAAAGCAGTAAGCAAAGCGGCAGTCAATCCGACGATGCTCTTTCCGTTCAATTAGAACAGGCAGAGTTTGACCTGCAAAGCAAAAAGGACGCCGTCACGAAAGCACAAAAGGAATACAATGAGCTTGTTCTTCAGCAAAGCTCGTTCTCTTCGGACAAATCAGCCTTGGATTCGGCGGAAAGCACCGTAAACAGCCGCCAAGCGCAGGTTGACAAATGGCAGGAAAAGCAAAGCGATTACAACGAAATCAACAGCAAGCTCACTTCG
>DNXM01000212.1 GCA_003505905.1 Oscillospiraceae bacterium | reverse complement strand
TCCGCCGTGCCTTGCTGACGGGAACCAACCTGCAATGCACCGTCATGTGTCTGAACTCCGGCGAAGACATCGGCAAGGAGCAGCACAACAAAGCGGACCAGCTGCTCTATGTGGAGTCCGGGCAATGCCGCTGCACCTTTTGGCAAAGCAATTGCCGCAGCACCAAATGCGCCGAAGCAGGCGACTGCATTTTTGTTCCTGCCGGAGTTGAGCATAATCTTTGCTCAACCGGGAACACGCCGTTGAAGCTGTTCTCGATTTATTCGCCGCCCGAGCACGCACCAAGCACCTGCCAAACCTGCAACCCCAACTGACAAAAAAAGAACCGCCGCTTCGTGCGACGGTTCTTTTAACATTGATTCTTATTTAAGCAGAGATGCCGCCTCTTTATCTAAATAAACGGTAACATCGGGGTGCTGTTGAAGAATGGACGCAGGAAGCTGCGGCGTCACTTCGCCCTCAATCATGCCCTTAACGGCATCTGCCTTGCTTGCGCCGGTTGCAACAAGAACAATTTTCTTAGAGCGCATAATAGAACCGATACCCATGGTCATCGCATAATGCGGCATGGGAGCATCATCAAAGTAGATGGAGTTCGCATCAATCGTGCTCTGTGTCAATGCAACACGGAACGCCTCATTGGTAAATGCATCGGACGGCTCATTAAACGCAATGTGACCGTTGCGACCGATGCCGAGAATTTGAACATCAATGCCGCCTGCCGCTTTGATTGCTTCGGCGTAACGCTTGCTCTCCGCATCGTAATCGGATGCATTGCCGTCAAGGAAATTGACATTCTCTTCTTTAATATCGGTGTGGTTAAAGAGATTTTCGTGCATAAAGGTATAGTAGCTGTTTTTGTTGTCCTTGGGCAAGTCACAATACTCATCCAAGTTGAAGGTCTTTACATCAGCAAGGCTGACCTCACCCGCTGCATAAGCCTTTGCAATGTAGTTGTAAGTCGGAACCGGCGTTGCGCCCGTAGCCAAGCCGAGCACACACGACGGATTTGCCTTTACATAATCCACATAAAACCGACCGAGCTGCTCACCGATTTGAGCGGCGTTATCAAGTTTAATTACTTTCATTTCTTTCACCCTGCGGCACTCAACCGCATTCCCTTTCTTATTTAACGGCTTTCACCTTATTAAAAACAAATTCATTGTAAATCTGCTCAACCTCACGCATCACGCTTTGCGTCGAGTAAACCGCCGACCGTTCTTTTGCGGCAAGTCCCATTTGCTCACGCAAATCCGCCTGCGTGGCAAGAGCGGTCAAAGCTTTTGCCGTGGCATCAACATCGTTGGGGTTCACCAAATATCCGCTCACGCCGTCACAAATCAACTCGTTGTGACCGCGGTTGTGCGTTGCCACAGCAGGCTTGGCACAAAGCATTCCCTCAATAATGTTAATACCGAGCCCCTCACGCAAGCTGACCGACGCCACCATATCGCTCGCCTGGGCAAACCGTTCAACATCGGTACGGTAACCGAGAAGCCGAACCGAGTTTTGCAAGCCAAGAGCTTCGATTTGCGACAAAAGCACCAGCTCGGTGTCACCGATTCCGGCGCAAAGCAGGCAAAAATTCGGACAGACCGAAATCACCTGTTTGGTTGCTTCCACAAGCTGCTTTTGGTTCTTGTTTGCATTCAGTTCACCCGTGCAAAGGCAAATCACCGCCGACTCGTCCAAGCCAAGCTCTCGGCGAAGTGCTTTCTTCTCTTCTTCATTCACAGGAGAGAACCGTTCGGCTCTTGCGCCGACACCGTGGATGCGCCGAATGTTTCGACACATACGGTGCTTGCGTGCCGTCTTTTCGTCCTCATCGCAAATGGTAATCAAACAATCCGTCCACAGGCGGCCGAAAATCTTTTCAATGGGGTAAAACAACAACCACCCGACCTTTGAAGCACCCTTGTAAAAATGAAAACCGTGCGCTGTGTAGATGACCGTTGTGCCTTTTTTGCGCACCTTGCGTGCAGCAAGCCGTGTTATAATGCCGCCCATCGGGGTGTTGCAATGAATCACATCGTAATCGTTTTCCCGAATGAGCTTGCAAAGCATTTTATAGGCAGACAAGTTCGTTTTATCAAGCGGAGAACGACCGAACGGCAAATCAAACACGCAGTCAGCCGCCGCTTCTATTTTGTGCGAATGGCTTCACCCATCACATCCCGAGCCGCAACATGAACCTCATAGCCCTGCTCGTGAAGCAAATCAATCAGCGGTAAATGAAAGCTCGTAAAGTGGTGCTGAACCGTTGCGGTCAATAACGCTTTTTTCATTGAACGGTCACCTCGGCTTCTTCACGGTTTCCGGTGAACTCCTCCATGGTTACGCTCGTTTCGCTGGAAATGCCCTCTTCCCGCAGAACATTTTTAATTGTTTTTAATATAATGCGGACATCAAGCAGTAAGCTCTCATCCTCGACATATTTCACATCGTAGGCGAATTTTTCGTCCCAGCCGAGCAGATTGCGCCCGTTCACCTGCGCCAAGCCGGTTAATCCGGGGCGCACATCGTGCCGATGCGCCTGATACTCATTGTACAGCGGTATGTACTTGATGAGCAACGGCCTTGGTCCGACCAAGCTCATGTCACCCTTCAAAATATTGAACAGCTCCGGCAGCTCATCCAACGAGAGATTGCGCAACATCTGCCCGAATTTTGTCAAGCGAATATCATCCGACAAAAGCTCACCGTTTTCGTCTGTTTCATTCGTCATTGTTCGGAATTTATAAAGCTTGAAAATTTTGCCGTTTCTGCCCGGTCTTTGTTGACAAAACAGAATCGGGCTTCCGAGCTTGGTACGCACCAAAACCGCAATGACGCACAGCGGTACGCACAAAACAATTATGGAGAAAAAGGAGATTAAAATGTCGCAGATTCGTTTGAATACTCTGTCATAGACTTTTCTCAAGCAATTCCCTCCGCACTCTTTCATAGATTTGTTGTGCTAACAGCTTGAATGCTCATTATAAAGGATTTTTCTCCGTTTTTCAACCGTTTTCGCAAAAATCCGTCAGAGCAGAGATATCTATTTTATCATAGTTCTTTGCGAATGTCAAAAGTCTTTTTGCCGCCGCTTTTGTGCCGCCGACGCTGCGGCTCTCGAAGTTTACGGGAATGACGGGATCATGCACGCTCAAGCGAGCCAAAAGCCAACCGTCCCCACAGGTTTCGTCTGCGTTAATGCGCACACCCTCATAAGTGTTCGGCACAACCTGCCAGTGCTCATCCCGACCGCAGAAAGCACGCAAATCGTTCAAAAACATTTCACCGTATGCCTTGAAATCCTCGCACAAAATCTTGAATCGCACTTCCTTTTCTTCCCTCGCCTCTTCCAAATCGGCGAAAAGCTCCTCCAGCTCTTTTCCCTGCTGTTTGAGCTTGACCAGCTTGATGACGATTTTCGCCGCCAAATAGGCACCGTCATCCAAATAGTAATTCTCACGGAAGGCGGCATGGCCGGAGGTTTCGATGGCGAGCGGACAGTTTACACCGCCGTTGTTCAGCTCGATTTGCTTATCGATAACATTCTTATAGCCACGCTTATACGGCAGAATGACACCGCCGAGGGTGTGGTTGATGAAGTCCGTCAATCCGTCCGACACAATGCTGTCCGTCACAATCGTTCCGCCGTCGTTGCCCTCCAGCGCAATCGCCGCCGCCAAGGCAACCAAACGGTTGCGGGCAATCTCCGTGCCGTTTTTGTCCACGCAGGCAGCACGGTCAACATCGGTGTCGAAAACCAAACCAAGCTCCGAGCCGCTTGAAACAACCGCTTCGGACAAAGCCTCCATCGCCTGCTTGTTTTCGGGGTTCGGGATATGATTCGGAAATGTGCCGTCCGGTTCAAGATAGCGACTGCCCGACACATCGGCGCCGAGCTTTTCCAACACTTCGGTGGCATAAAAGCCGCCGACGCCGTTTCCGGCATCCACCGCAATTTTCATACCGCTCAACGGACGCGGAGAGCCGGTTTCACGAATAATGATATTCCGCAGAATTTCGGCATAGCGAGGCATAAAATTCACCTGCTCCACGGTGCCGTTATTTGTAAGAGCCACCTGCGGATTTTCGGCATTTTTCAAAATTTGTTCCAGCTGTTTGCCGTCGATACCGCTGCCGTTGAGAAAGAACTTCAAGCCGTTTTTATCCCACGGATGATGGCTCGCCGTTAGCTGAATGGCGGCCTGACAGCCAAGCTCCACCGTTGTCATAAACATCGCCGGTGTCGAAGACAAACCGCAATCCATCACATTCACACCGGCATCGGTCAAAGCCACGATAACGGCATTTTTCAACCGAGGCGCCGATACACGGCAGTCATGGCCGACCGCTACGGTTAAGCCATCGGTCTTGCCTACATAATCGACAAAGCCCAAAACGATATTTCGAACCGCTTCGTCCGATAAAAACGGGATTTTTCCGTCACTTTCGCCGACGGCAATTCCACGCACATCCGTGCCGCTCTTATATTTCATCCAATCGCTCATAAATTCTGCCTTTCCGCAGGAAAGCCTGCCTTTACCGTTTGCCCTTATTCTAATGCATTGCCCGGTGCTCTGTCAAGAACCGAGTGAAAAAAGAAAAGCCCCTGCACACAAATGCGTGCAGAGGCAAAAAGCCGAAATTACTTATTGATGAAAGCGAGAACCTCGTTAACCAACTTAACAAAAACATTCGTGTCAATGTTGTTGATAAAGGTTTCGTAAAGGGCTGCGAGAGGACCGAACTTGTTAAACCATTCATCTGCAAGGCTTGCCATGCTCGTAAAGCCCTCAAAATTGCCTTCAAAGCCGAAAACATGAAGAACTGCGGAAACAAAACCGTTGAAATCGGTGATGTTGTAGCTGGTAAGTGCCTTAAACCATTGTTCAAGAGTATTGACTAAATCTGCCATTTTCATTCTCTCCTTTTTGATTTGTTGGGGACAGTATACCATGTTCGCCTAAAAATGTCAACAAATTATGAACAAAAATATATGTCAGCGCCGTAAACCGCTTTGAATTACGGGATACTCGGCTTTTCTGCCGCATGAAGTGCAAACAACACCTTCGCCTGAAACCTCACATTTTCCGGAAGGAACAAAAAGGACAGGCTGAATTTCAGCAAAAAAAAGCAATCCTTATCCAAGCGGACAAGGTCGTTTTTTCGCCGCTCAAAGCTTTCTCTGTCCGCAAGCAAAGAAATGCTTACCTTTAACGCCTCCCAAGCAGAAAGGAAGCATAAAAGCGACACCGAAAAAAACAGCACAAGACCAACCGAATAAGCCGTAAACATTCTGACGCTGACACCCTGCTGAATCAGCCGCCAAACGATGAACCATGCAAGCGCAAGCGGAATCGTGCCGAAAAGCACAGCTCGCACGGTAAGCCGCCACCGATAATACCACTCGATTCGCACGGCAAGCACAATATCCCGAACAGTAAAATCAACCATCAGGTCGGTTATCGTTACGGCTTGTCCGCACCGAAGACTTTTCATCCAGCGGTTTTTCAATAGTCTTCCGCACGATGAGAGCAAGAGCGACAAAGCAAAAAAGACGCCGCTGAAGCAGGCTAAAACAATCCACGGCAGAGAGAACCCGTTTTTCGGGTATGCAACAAGCCAAGCAACAAGCAGGGCAAGCCGCAATACTGTGATTCCCTTTTCGAAAAAACGCAAGCCGACAGCCTGCCGACGGTGTCCGCATTGACACAGGCGTGCTTCAATACCGATTCTTTCCCGATTCATTTTTACCACCGATGATAGTGTCTGCCTGTTTTGCAAAAATATGGCAGGCAAAAAAAGGAAAAAGCCCCGCCGTAACCGGCGGAGCTTTTGTTCCGAATCAAATTATTTTGCCAAAGAGCTGACAGTGTCGATAACCTTCTTAACTGCGTCAACAATCTGATTGACATCAATTGTCTTGACGAAAGCTACAACCTTATCGGCGATAGCCTTGAAGTCATCACTCTTCACATAAGCAACTACTTTGTTGAAAATAGCAAGAACCTGATCCATTTGTGTCACATCCTTATTTCTATTTAACAGCTATGCGCTGTTTGTTACAAAAGCACGGATGGAAGAATTACTTCAAAATAGCTGCAAAGTAATTCTTGATGATTTCGATAACGGCGGCTGCGTCGGTTTCTCTGAAATAAAGAAGAATCTTTTCAATCATCTCGAGAAGCTGTGTCATTCGAGTTCACCTCCTGCACTTTTTCTTCATTGT
>DNXM01000031.1 GCA_003505905.1 Oscillospiraceae bacterium | reverse complement strand
GGGACGCAAGCCAATCGAGCAACGGGAAATTGTTTATCCGAACAAATTTCTGGAGTTCATGTGCAAAAACAACAAAAAGAACACCAAGCGCATACTGATTGCGATTTTGGTTTTTCTTCTGCTGTTTTTCGCTTTCATCATCGGCAGTTTTATCAATGAAAAGCTTGATAAAATCAACGACAGCAGTGAAGTGTTCACCGGCGTTGCCGACGAGGATTACAGCGAGAATTTCGATGAAGCGCAGTTTAATGCTATGCACGAAATTTCAAACGCCGCTTCGCTGGATGATTTGCTGAAAAAATGGCACAACAACGGCGGCGAATTGATGAAGCAAAAATACATCATCAATGTGCTTTTGGTCGGTATCGACGGAAAAAACGGTGTCACCAAGGGCGGCAACTCCGATTCACTGATTTTGGTTTCCATCAATAAAAAGACGGAGAAAATCACGCTGGTTTCGTTTATGCGTGACAGCCGCAGTTATTTTGAAATCAACGGAAAAGATTATTGGTCGAAGGTCAACGCTGCTTACGCAAGGGGCGGTGCGAGCGCAACCGTAAAAACGCTTGAGAACGATTATAAAGTTGATATCGACTACTATGTTGCCGTTGACTTCAGCACCTTCCCCAAGGTGATTAACGCTTTGGGCGGCATCACGGTGGATGTTAAGCAGTATGAGCAGGAGTATATCAACCGCACCACGCACGCCATCAAAAAAATTCCGAACTACGGAAAAGTGAAGCTGGACGGTGCGCAGGCGTTGGTTTACAGCCGTATCCGCCACAGCGATGCGGACAGCGATGTGTCGAGAACACGCCGTCAGAGAACCGTCATCGAGGCGCTGATTAAGAGCGCAAAGGGTGCGACAAAGGGTCAGCTGCTGAATGCGGTGGATAAGCTTTTGCCCTATCTCGGCACGGATTGCCCGAAGAACAAGATTGTTGCCTATGCGGCGCAGGCTCTCACTCAAGGCTGGATGGATTATGAAATCACCAATGTTACCATGCCTGATGAAGAGTGTCGCAAGGATGCCATGATTGACCATCAGTCGCTTTGGGTGGTGGATTATCCGCTTGCCGCACAAAAGGTTCAGCTTGCCCTTTACGGCAAGAGCAACATTGAATTGAGTGCAAACCGTGTTTCGGCGTTTAGCTTTGTTCGTTCGAATTCGGGCTACAGCAGCTCGAGCGGCGGCTCGTCAAGCTCCGATAACAAGGAAACGACCACATACGCAACCACAAAAGCAAACGCTACAACGCCGAACGAGTCGGAAACGACACGCAAGAGCATCTTCAGACTGCCCACCACAACGGCGCCTGCCGAGGAATACAACGACTCCGATAATGGGGTTGAGGAAACACCGACACAAGCGGCGGAAGAATAAAAAAACAGGGGATGCACGAACCGTTTCGTTCATCCCTTTTTTCATACGAATAGTTTACGGAGGAAGTTCGAACAAATGCCATATTCTCAAGAAGATTGTTTTCGCAAGATTAATGATGTGACCAAGCTGGTGAAGGACGGAATTTATACCAAGATTGTTCCGCTTCAAGTTGAAGCGTGGGTGACCCCCGAGCCTGTTCCCTTTGCCGAGCGCACGAGCGGTGAACACAAAACGCTGTTTGCCGGCGACAGCTGGGGCAAATTGTGGGACTGTGCGTGGTTTTGCTTTTCGGGCAAGATTCCGTGCGGCTGCCGTGGAAAAAGCCTTGTGCTGATGATTGACATCAGCGGTGAGGTCTGCTTGGTTGACGAAAAAGGCGTGCCGTGCGGCTGCTTGACGAATGTCAATTCCGAGTTTGACACAGCGCTCGGTCGACCGGGCAAACGCATTTTTGTCTTGGATGAAGAGGCTTGCAAGCAGGAAAATATTACCCTTTGGGGTGATGCCGGCTGCAACGATTTGTTCGGTCGCTATTGCGATTCGGGCAAGGTGTTGGAGGCGGATATTGCCGTGTGCGATAATGAGTTAAGGGACATATATTACGATTTTGTTGTGCTACAAGACTTGTTGGAGTCCATTGACACGGATTCCCCTCGCTTTAAGCGCACGCTTCAGCAGGTTTATGAAGCCGCCTGCTTGGTTACAAGCCCTGCTTTTGACCGTGAAAAAGTGAAAAAAATTCTGCAAAAAGAGTTNNGAGTTGGATAAAAAGTGCGGTGACGAGTCACTGCGCATCACCGCCATCGGTCATTCGCATTTGGATTTGGCTTGGCTTTGGCCGATTCGGGAAACCAAGCGCAAGGGTGCAAGAACCTTTTCCAATGTGTTGCGCTTGATGGAGCGTTACCCTGATTTTGTGTTCGGCGCAAGTCAGCCCCAGCTTTATCAATGGGTCAAAGACGGATATCCGCAGTTGTATAGCCGTGTGAAGAAAAAGGTCAAAGAAAACCGTTGGGAATGCCAGGGTGCGATGTGGGTCGAAGCGGACACCAATATCAGCGGTGCGGAGCCGTTGGTGCGTCAGTTTCTCTACGGCAAAAAGTTTTTCGCCGAGGAGTTCGGTGTGGATGCCCGTTCGCTGTGGCTGCCCGATGTGTTCGGCTACTCCGCCGCTTTGCCGCAGATTATGAAAAAGAGCGGTGTCGATTATTTTGTCACGCAAAAGCTTTGCTGGAGTCAGTTCGATGTTTATCCGCACCACACCTTTTGGTGGCAGGGCATTGACGGGTCGCAGGTGCTTTCCCATCTGTTGCCCGAAAACACCTACAACGGTTCGGCGATGCCCCGTTCATTGAAAAAAATCGAGAAAAATTATAAAGACAACGCCGTTTGCGAGGAAGCGTTGATGCTTTTCGGCATTGGTGACGGTGCAGGCGGTCCGAGCCCGTTCCATTTGGAAAGCCTCAAACGAACGAAAAAGCTCAACGGTCTTGTCGAGTGCGAACAGGGCTATTCGGCGGATATGCTCGACCGTATTGCCGAGGACACGCACGGCTATAAAAAGTGGGTCGGCGAATTGTATTTGGAGCGTCATCAGGGCACTTACACCACGCAGTCCCGCATCAAACGCTTTAACCGCAAGACCGAGTTTGCCCTGCGTGAAACGGAATTTGCCTGCGCATGGGCGAGCCGTGCGGCGGTTTTTGCCTATCCGCAGGAAGAGCTGGAAGCGATTTGGAAAGAGTATTTGCTGTATCAGTTCCATGATATTTTGCCGGGTTCCTCTATCAACCGTGTTTATAAAGAGGCGGAGGAACGCTTTGAAATTTTGCTCAAACGCTTGAACGAAATCAAAAAGAACGCTTATCGTGCCGTGGCGGAGCAGTACGCCGAGGCGAACGAAAGCATGGTGTTCAACAGCCTGCCCTTTGAGGTGACAACACAGCTCAAAACCACCGCAGGTTATCGCAAAATCACCGTGCCTGCCATGGGTATGACGAATTTGAAGGAATGCACGGACGACCTTGCGCCTTGCGTGGCACAGGCTTGTGTGCTGGAAAACAGCAAGCTGCGTGTTTTGTTCAATGAGCAGGGCGAAATCACGAGCATTTTTGACCTCGAGAGCGAGCGTGAAGTATTGCAGGCGAATGCAAACATTTTCCGTGTTTACAACGACCGTGGCGATGCGTGGGATATGCGTGTGAATTACACGGATGATGCGTTTGAAACCATGCGGTTAGACCGCTGCGAGTGGTCGGTCGAGGGCGAAAACGCCGTTTGCACGCAGGTGTTTACCTACGGCGCATCCGTTTTGCAGCAGCGTGTTGTGCTCACGCAGGACGGGTTGGTTAAGTTTGAAACAAAGATGGATTGGCGTGAGCGTGACCGCATGGTGCGCACCGCTTTCCCCGTGGATGTGCTGACCAATGAGGTGGAATGTGACATTCAGTTCGGCTCCGTCAAGCGTGCCACCAACGAAAACACCACTTGGCAATATGCGCAGTATGAAATTTGCGCACAAAAATGGGTCGATTTGTCGCAGGCTGATTACGGCGCCGCCGTGCTGAACAACGGCAAATACGGCTACCGCTGTAAGGATAATGTGATTGATATTGACCTGCTCCGCAGTCCGAGTTACCCCGATGTTGCGGCAGATTACGGCGAGCATAAATTCACCTATGCGTTTTATCCGCACCGTGGAAACCGCATGAATTCGGCGGTCGTGCGTTTGGCTTATCAGCTCAATGCACCGTTGACGGTGGTCAAAACGGGCGAAACCGCAACGGGGGCTGAACCCGCATTGCCGAGGCTCTTTGAGCTGAACGGCGACGGCTCGGCGGTGATTGAATCCGTCAAATTGGCGGAGGATGGCAAGGGTATTGTGGTGCGTTTGTATGAAACCAATGGTGCGAGCTGTGCGTTTTCGCTGACACCGTCCTTTGCGTTCAGCCGTGCGAGCGAGGTCGATTTGATGGAGCGTGAGCTGACCGAGTGCGACACCAAAAACGGCACGATTCACGCAAAGCTCAAGCCTTTTGAAATTTTCAGCATCAAAATCAGCTGACGAAGACTTTCTGAACTTCCGCTTCAAGCACCAACCGAGGGTAGATGTCAGTGACACAACAAACGATTTGGCAAGCTTAAAAAGCCAATTCGACCTTGGCGTGATTACCGAAGAATACCAAGCCAAGCGTGCGGAAATCATCAACAATTTATAACAGAATAAGCAACCGGCAGTCGAGTGGGTTCATTCGGCTGCCGGTTCTTCTTTTATTCCTTTTTCATAATCCAATCCGCTAACGACTGCATATCCTCGGGCAGGGGAGCGGAAAAGTGCATTTTTTCGCCTGTGACGGGGTGCATGAGGTGAAGCTCGGCGCAATGCAGGGCGTGGCGGTGGATGCGGTCGGTTTTTCCGCCGTACATTTCATCCCCTGCGAGCGGAGCGCCGAGGGAGGCGAAATGCACCCGAATCTGATGCGTGCGCCCTGTTTCGAGCGTGATATGTAACAGACTGTAACCGTTCTTTGTGCCCAAGCTTTTCCAGTGCGTCACCGCCGGTTCGCCGTTTTCGCCCACGGCTCGAAGCGTTTTCATCGGGTCGGGTCGTATGATTGGCGCATCAATCGTGCCGTTTCCGTCAAAAGCACCTTGAGCAACGGCGATATACTCCTTTTCAAAGCTGCCCGAAAGCTTGGCGGCGGCGTGCTTGTTCAGCGAGCAGACCACCAAGCCCGAGGTGTTTTTGTCGAGCCGTCCTGCGGCACGGAACACGCACGCTCGTCCCCGTTCGGTCAGGTAGTAGGCAACGGCGTTGGCGAGAGTGTCCCCTTGGTGGTTGTGCGTGGGGTGCATGGCAAGCCCGGCAGGCTTGTTGAGCACAAGAATGTCATCGTCCTCATAAATCACATCAAAATCCGCTTTTACGGGTTCAACGCTTGCACCGCCGTCCAACGGCATATGAATCGTGAGCGTCATGCCCGTTTTCAGTCGGTCGATTGACCGCACGGGCACACCGTCGGCTAACATTGAGCCGTGAATTTGTTTGAGGGAGCGCACAAGGCGGTAGGACAAGCCTGCCGCCTCACGCAAAAACTTCACGACCCTTTCGCCGTCATATTCACTTGTCACTTCAAAGGTGAGGGTTCGGTTCATGGTACACGTGCTTTATTCTTGTATGGCGAAAACAAATTGATTGTCGGCAACTCGGCATTGATAGCTCTTGCCCGGCGTGACCTTGCCTTCAAGCATCTGCTCGGACAGGCGGTCTTCTATTTGCGATTGAATCGCACGGCGCAGCGGTCTTGCTCTATAGACGGGGTCAAAGCCCGCATCGGCAATTTTCTTGACGGCATCGGGGTCGAAGGTGAGCGCAACGCCCAGCGATTCGACACGCTGTGACAGCTGATTCAA
>DNXM01000115.1 GCA_003505905.1 Oscillospiraceae bacterium | reverse complement strand
GGGTCGGCTCGGGTTCCTCCTGCGGAGCAGTAAACCTTGCACGGAATTCGTCATAGGAAAAGGTTTCTTTTTTCTGCGGCTGTGTGCCTTGCGCAAGCGGCTCATACGCAAGCGGCTCGGCTTCCATGTGCGTCAATTCCTCATTGATGGATTCAAACAAATCCGATGCAAACGCTTCCTGCGGCTCGCTTTGAATGGAAAAATGCGGCTGCGATTCGGTTTCTTCGGGCTTCGACGGTGTCGGTGCTTTCGGTCGATAGACCGCCGAGGAGTGATTCGATGAACCGAACATTCCGAAATCATAGGCAAGCTCGGTTTCCTCGTCTGCCGATTCAATCACCGCCATCGGTGCGCTCGGCTCGCTTGCTTCTTCGAAATCCCCCTCGAAAAAAGCTTCGTCAAACGCAAAGCCGCGGCTAACCGGCTCGGGGAACTTGTTGGATGCCGTTTCCTCATCATCCGCCATGGAGATTTTCTGTTTCTTTTTGTCGAACTTATCTTTCAACCCTGCTCACCTTGCCTTTTTCTTCTTCCAAAACCATGTACAATGCGTTCGATGCGGCAAGCACACGGTTATAATCCCGGCTTCCTGCTCCGCCTCGGTGCGTGTTCAGCTCCTTCACGGTTGTTCCGTTTTTGCTGTCAAGCCCGATGTATATTAAGCCGGCAGGTCTGCCGTCCTCCGCCGGGTCGGGGCCGGCAAAGCCGGTCACACTCAAGCCGTAATCGGCACCCGAAAGCCGGCGCACGCCCTGCGCCATTTCGGCGGCGCATTCCCGGCTGACTTCGGTAAACCGTTCAATGGTTTCGTTCTTCACGCCGAGCAAATTCATCTTGATATTGTTGGCATAGGACACAACGCCGCACTCAAACACCTTTGATGCACCGGGCACATCGGTAATGCGTTTGGCAATCCATCCGCCCGTACAGCTTTCCGCCAGGGCAAGCTTTTTGCCTGCTGTTTTCAGCTGTTCCACAACGGCAAATTCCAAGCCGTCCCGGTCAATTCCGTAGATATATTCTCCGATTCTTTCTCGAATTATCGCAATGATTTTATCGCACATTTGCTCGGCTTTCTCCTGCGTTTCGGCTTTTGCCGTTACACGCAAAAGTGCCTCGCCGTCTTTGGCATAGGGTGCGACCGTCGGATTTTCTCCCTCCAGCAAATCGCTCACCGCTTCCGCCATTGCCGATTCGCCGATGCCGAATGTGCGCACCATGCGGGAAAAGATAATGCTGTCGGATTTTTGCAGCAGCCACGGTCTGATTTTGTCTGCAAACATCGGGCGCATTTCTCGTGGCGGTCCGGGCATGAGCACGGCAAAGCGTCCGTCACGCTCGATGGCGCAGCCGGGTGCCGTGCCGTGGTCGTTGGAAAACACAATGCCGTTTTTCGGCACAAGTGCCTGCTTTTTGTTAGTGTCCGCCATCACTCGACCACGCTTGGCAAAATAAGCCCGAATCTTTTCAAGCTCGTCTTCGTCCATGACCAGCTCGGCGCCCATCACCTCACAGCAAACCTCTTTGGTGATGTCATCTGCGGTCGGCCCGAGTCCGCCTGTGAGCAGCACCATTTCACTGCGTGCAAGCGATTCCCGCAGCTGCTCTGCCAAGCGCTCGGCATTGTCGCCCACAACACACTGGTGCAGCACCTGAAAGCCCAACCGTGCCATTTCCTGCGACAGATATCGGGTGTTGGTATTCAATATATCACCGAGCAAAATTTCGGTGCCGACGCAAATAATTTCGCAGTTCATTCTTTCGTTCCTTATCCGATGACGATTTTTCTCGTTTGCTCCACCGCACGGGCAATCAGCTCGTCGAGAGGAAGCTTTTGTTCCTCGGCAATCACATCCGCCTTTTTCGGTCGGGTGCGGGGATGCTTCGGGGTAAAGACCGTACAGCAGTCTTCAAACGGTAAAATGGAAATTTCAAAGGTATCAATCTTGTTGGCAATGTCGATTATTTCGCCCTTATCCATGCCAATAAGCGGACGGAACACCAACATATCGGCAGCATCCTCCGTGCACGCCATGGCGCCCATCGTTTGGCTTGCCACCTGCCCCAGACTTTCGCCCGTAATCAACGCACCGCAATCCTCTTTGCGGGCAATTTTCTGCGCACATTTCACCATCAAACGGCGCATGATAATCGTAAACAAATCCTCGGCGCACAAATCCCGAATCTGTTCTTGAATTTCGGTGAAGGGCACAACATAAAGGTTGATGCGACCCGAATAGCGAGCCACCTTTTTGAGCAGGTCATGCACCTTTTGCTCGGCTCGTTCGCTTGTGTAGGGCGGCGAAGCAAAATGCACGGCGCACAGCTCCAAGCCTCGCTTTGCCATCATCCAGCCCGCCACGGGGCTGTCGATGCCGCCCGACACCATCAGCGCGGCTTTGCCTGCCGAGCCGACGGGCATACCGCCTGCACCCTTGATTTGGTTGGCGTGAACGAAAATATCGTAATCACGCACCTCCACATTGACAATCACATCGGGGTTATGCACATCCACCGACAAATGAGGAAACTCATCGAGCAGCTTTTCGCCGAGTGTTTCGCAAATTTGCGGAGAAGTCAACGGAAAGCGTTTATCCGAACGGCGGGCGTTCACCTTGAAGGTATCTGCCTGAAGGAGTTGTTCTTTTAAGTACTCGCCGCTGTGCTCCATCACCTGCGCAAAATCTTTTTCCAGCTTCAGCGCACGGCTGAATGCGGCAATGCCGAACACACGGGTCAAACGCTCTACCGCCTGTTCGAGGTCCGCCGATTCATCGCCCTCGATTTTGATGGTCGACTGCGCCGGCGTGAAGGTGAACTTGCCCAAGTCGGACAGACGGTATCGCATATTCTTAATCATAATATTTTCAAAGGTTCTGCGGTTCAAACCCTTGAGAGCAAGCTCTCCGTTTTTGATGAGTATGACTTCGTTCATGTTTGTATTCCTTTTTGTTTGATTAGAGTTTCTTTTTCAACATGGTTGCTCCGCTTTCCAAGCCGTTGAGAAGCATATCAATCTCCTCTTTGGTCGTAAAGCGTGAAAAGCTGATGCGCAGGGCACTGTCGATTCGTGCCGGCTCCAAGCCCATTGCCGTGAGCACCGTGGAACGGTGCCCTTTTGAGCACGCCGAGCCGCCCGAAACATAAATGCCCCGTTCCGACAAAAAGTTGAGCATCGTTTGCGCCGGATGCCCCATGACGGAAAGGTTGGTGATATAAGGCAGACAATCGGCGCCCGAATTGATGACCACATCGGGTATTGTTGTCGCATTGCGGACGAAGTAATCCCGCAGTTGTTCGGTTTGCTCCAACTGCATTCTCAAATCGGGCAAGGCACGCATCGCCCCGTCAAAGCCCAAAATGCTCGGCATCGGCTGTGTGCCCGAATAAATACCGCGCCCTTCCTGACCGCCGCCGACAATATAGGGGGGCAGATTCAGCCCCTTGCGGATGTAGAGTGCGCCGATGCCTTTCGGCGCATGAATTTTATGTCCGCTGACGGCAATCAGATCGACGCCCAGCTTTTTTGCGGAAAAGGGCACCTTCATAAAAGCCTGCACGGCATCCGTGTGGATCAGCGTGTTGGGATTTTTTGCCTTCACAGCCTTCGCAATGCCGGCGATGTCGGTGACGGCGCCGGTCTCATTCTGCACCATCATCAGCGAAACAAGGCAGGTGTCCTCTCGCAGCGCCGCCATCACGTCCGCTTCGGCAATACTGCCGTCCGGCTGAGGGGCAAGCCGGGTGATCTCAAAGCCCTGCTTTTCCAAAAGCTCCAGACTTTTTCGCACGGCCGAGTGCTCCACAACGGAGGAGATGATGTGCCTGC
>DNXM01000193.1:2430-2658 GCA_003505905.1 Oscillospiraceae bacterium | reverse complement strand
AAACATTTTGGTTGTACATATAAGAGGAGCGTCCGCTGCTGACAACAAGCTTTTTGAATTCACCGAACTGCCGATTTTTCAACGCTTCAACCTGTTTATCAACACGGCGGTTCTCACTGAAAAAGTGCCTGGCACGCAAAATAGCACGGTCACCCACAACCTTGCGAATCAAGTCAATGGAATTAAAAAACTGTGCTTCATCGGCATCTCGCAGCACATCGTGACCGA
>DNXM01000193.1:663-2405 GCA_003505905.1 Oscillospiraceae bacterium | reverse complement strand
CCGACCATCTCATTCTTGACCGCCGCATAATCATCGGTCAAATCGGAATGACTGCCGCCGGTGTTAACGATGCAAAGTGCGTGACCGCACGCCTCAAAAGCAAAGTCAATCGGTTTGATAATCGGTTCACTCGGGTCGTTGAAGTCCATGTAAACAAAACCGCCGACCGAACAGGTCATTTGGTCAAGCAAGCCGCAGGGCTTACCGAAAAATTTGTTTTCCGCCTCCTGCGCAATCTGTGCGATTTCAACGGGAGTAACTTTTCCGTCGTTGTAAAGGTAATTCAAAATCGTTCCCACCAGCACCTCGAAAGCCGCCGAAGAGGAAAGACCGGAGCCGGAAAGAACATCATTGGCTGTTGCGGCATCAAAGCCGCCGACCTCGTAGCCACGGGCAACAAAACCGGCGCAAACGCCCCGAATCAAGCCCTTGCTCTTTGAAATTTCGTTTGCTTTCGGCTCCAAATCGGTCACATCGACCAAATCCATATCGTAGCGTTCGGATTTGAGGCGAATGATGTCTTTATTATTCTTTGCAACGGCGGCGATAGCATCCAAGTTAATTGCCGCCGCCAAAACCTTTCCGTGATTATGGTCGGTGTGGTTTCCGCAGACTTCCGTGCGCCCGGGAGCAGAGAAAAAGCTGATTTCCACATCTGTTCCGTAAAGCGTGCCGAATGTTTCCAGCACACGCAAATAGCGTTCTTTCTGTGCGGTGAAGCTTGCGCCGTAGATGGAATTGAGAACCGAATCAAATGCAACATCCTGCAAGCCTTTTTTTATTTCATCAAAACGATACATATTCTGCAACCTCCAAAGAGTTTATACTTTGTCAAAATAATTAATCAACGCATTCAGTCCGAGTACGGAAGCACCCGAAATGGTAAGTAAAATAATAATCGGCAGAAAGAATTGCCAAGACAACGGGTTAAACACATTGTGACCGATTACTGTGTATGAAAGAATTTTCGGAGCCATACCGAGAAAAGAAAGAATCGTAAACCTTCTGAAATCGAAGTTCATCGAACCGTACATTTGGCTGACGGGGTTAATCGGAAAAGCGGGAATCAAGCGGCAAACGAACAACAGCCAAGGGTTTCCGTCACCCTCTAATTCAACCAAAAACTTGGAAAGTGCATTTTTGCTCAACAACCTTCTTGCACTTCCTCCGCCGACGGATTGTCCGATGCGGTATTTGACCGTAAGCATAATCAAAACACCCGTTACATTCACCAGCAGAGCGTTGAAAGTAGGAAAAACCACGCCCGAGAGAAAGCACAAAGCCGAAATACTGATAATCGGGAAAAAGGTTTTTACCCAATACAACAGCAAAATCACAAGCAAAATCACAAACTCATAGCGAATCGAGGCAACGGAATTTTCGAACCGAGTCAGAATATCATCATACCGAGAATACCACATTTGGATGGACGGACTGGTCGTGATAATCAGCACCGCAATGAGAACAGCGGCCAATATCAAAAGCAGAACACCAACAAACTTCATGGCAGAATCTCGTTTCACGGCTTTCTGCAAGCAAAAATTCACCTCTCATCATTGCAATTTTCAGCACAACACTATATAATTATATATAATATTTGGCTCAAGGTCAACTGATATGGAGTGATTTTTTTATGAAAGCTGTTATTCTCGACGGTTTCACCACCAATCCGGGCGATTTAAGCTGGGACTGGCTGAAGGAAAAATGTGAATTGAGCGTTTATGACCGTACGCCCACGGAAG
>DNXM01000193.1:0-625 GCA_003505905.1 Oscillospiraceae bacterium | reverse complement strand
ATTATCACCAACAAAACGCCGTTGAACCGTGAAACGCTGGAGCAACTGCCGAAGTGCAAATTTATCGCTCTTCTGTCCACGGGCTACAATGTGGTCGACTGTGCCTATGCCGCTACCCGTTCCATTCCCGTTTCCAACATTCCGACCTACAGCACCAACGCCGTTGCACAGCTCACCTTTGCCATGCTTCTTGAATTCTATAACAAAACGGCTTTGCACAATCAAGCCGTCAAAAACGGTGAATGGACTGCCTGCCAAGACTTTTGCTTCTGGAAAGGCTCGTTGGAAGAGGTTGCCGGCAAAACAATCGGCATCTTCGGCTTCGGAAAAATCGGTCAGACCGTTGCAAAAATCGCACAGGCCTTCGGCATGAAGGTTCTTGCCTGCACGGCAAATCCGTCGAAATATGCAGGAACCGAAGGCGTTTCATTTGTTGTGCTCGATGAAATGCTCAAGCAAGCGGATGTCGTTACCATGCACTGTCCGCTGACCGAGCAAACAACAGGTTTGGTCAACAAAGAGTTCTTATCAAAAATGAAACCGACGGCTTACCTTATTAACACATCGAGAGGTCCTGTGCTCGATGAGCACGCCGTTGCCGAAGCACTGAAAAACGGCACCATCG
>DNXM01000176.1:2895-5763 GCA_003505905.1 Oscillospiraceae bacterium | reverse complement strand
GATGTGGATTAAATACGAATACCCGAATTGCGGTTTTGAAGATATGTGCAAGGTTTTCGGTATCCCCGAGCTGCGCCGAAAAGCCCGTTTTTGCGCCGTGTCCTCCACCTCGGGCACGGCAACCGAGGTCACGGCTTTTTCGATTATCACCGATTACAACAAGGGCATCAAGTACCCGATTGCCGATTTTGAAATTACGCCCGATGTGGCGATTGTCGACCCCGAGTTGGCGCGCACAATGCCCCAAAAGCTGGCGGCGCACACGGGCATGGACGCCATGACCCACGCCGTGGAAGCCTATGTGTCCACCGCCAACAGCGACTTCACCGACCCGCTCGCCATTCACGCCTTGGAAATGATTCAGGCGCATTTGCTCGCATCCTACCGTGGCGATGAAACGGCACGGGCGAAGATGCACAATGCGCAGTGCCTGGCAGGCATGGCGTTCACCAACGCATTGCTCGGCATCGTGCATTCCATGGCACACAAAACGGGTGCGGTGTTCGCCGATTGCGGTGCGCACATCATCCACGGTGCGGCGAATGCCATGTATCTGCCCAAGGTGATTGCCTTCAATGCCAAAAACGAAACAGCAAAACAGCGTTACGCCGTCATCAGTGATTACCTCTCGCTCACCGACAAAGAAAAAACAGCCGAAGAAAAAACCGATGCCCTGATTGCGTATCTTCGCAAAATGAATGACGAGCTGAACATTCCGCACGGCATTCGGTTTTACGGGGCGGATTCGTACCCGACCGAGCAGGGCTTTGTGCCCGAGGCGATTTACCTTCAACGGCGGCGAGCCATTGCCGAAAACGCCTTGGCGGATGCCTGCACGGGCTCAAATCCCCGACAGCCCACCGTTGAAGAAATGGAAAAGCTGCTCGACTGCTGTTATTATGATTACCCCGTGGATTTTTGAAACAAAAACCGCACAGCCGATTCCCTGCGAGTCAGCTGTGCGGTTGTTTTTTGTTACGGCTTGGAGCAGTCGGTTTGTGTTCCGTCCGCCTTTTGTACGATTGCGCTGTTTTGTGCGTTGAGAACGGCTTGGTCGTACCCATCGCCCAAACGGTTTTTCAGCTCCATTTTACCGGTTTCAAGGTAGTAGGTGTAAAAGTTGTCGAGGTCGATTTCCGTCAGCCCCACGGCGGTTTTGTTTTGGTGCGTTTGGTTGTATTCGACTGCTTTATCGTGAAGAGCCTGAAACGAAATGTCTTCATAAATGCCGTTTTGTTTGAGGAGCAGCAGCTCGATTTTGGCTTGCACCGCCTGCGAAAAGGCAAGCTCCCGTAACGCTTGCGTCGGTGTCGTGCCGCCGTATTCCGTTGCCCAAAAGTTTGAAAAATCCGTGATACCGTAGGCTTCGGCATACTGATTGATGATGTCCGAGCGACTGCGCTTGGTAAAATAGTCAACCTCCGTTTGCGTGAGGGCTTCTCCGTTCACCGTTGCAAGCACCGTGGCTTCGGGTGCAGAAACGCTCGGCTTTTGTCCGCAGGCGCAAATCAAAAGCAGTAAAATCAGCGGCGGAAAAATGCGAAGAAGTTTTTTCATGGCAATCAGAAAATCCAATAAAGGTCGTTGCAGGTGTAGATGAAGTTGTAGATGATGCCGAGCACGGAATTGCAAAGGGCAAGCAAATCGCCAAACGGACGAACGGTTGTTTTTGCGGCTTCACCTTCGCCGCCGTAACAACCGATGTTCAGGCTTTTTGTCAGCTTGTTGCCGTAAAAATCGCATTCGCCCATGTCGGTGCAAACGAAAACACCCTTGCCGATGAGCGGAGAAGAATCGGCGAGCTTAAAGCTGTTCGGGTCGGTTTCGTCCGTGCCGACAAAACGGGGGTTGCGCACGAGGTTGTCCGTGCCGATGCTCGGAACGGAGGTGCCCCAAAAGCAGTTGTTTTTCATTGTGCCGTCAAAGCGTAAAACGGTTTTGTTGCCGTTGCCGTCAAAGGTTTTGCGGGCAAAGCGGAACGAGGTCGTCAAGTCACCCGTGAAAATGTTGTTGGCAATGTAGGCGTTTTTCAAGCCGATTAAATTAAATTCGGAAGCGTTGACAACGGTATTGTTGTAGAACTTAAAATTCGTCATGTACTGTGCCGCTTCATCGGGCTTGTAATCCAAACTTGAGGAGGACAAAAGCTGTGCCATGCTGTTGTCGCCTTGGTTGTCGTTGACCGAAAGGCAGTAGCGCACGGTGCAGTTGTCGTTGCAGGTGTAGTTGTCGTAGCAGCAGTTGCGAATAAAGCGCACATTGTCATGCGAATAGCAGTATTGGTAAACGGCGTCGGTTGTCCAGCCGTCAAAGTCCACCGCCATGCCGTCCTTTTCGTTGACGGCACCTGCAATTTCGCAGTTTTCAATGATGAAATTGCTTGCGTGGTGCGACCACATCGGCGCAGTCGGATGGTCGTCAAGCAGGCAGGTGTTGAGAAGGGAGCAGTTGCGAATGACCATGCCGTAAACCGACATGATGATAATGCCGTCATACAGCAAATGGTTCATGTGAACATCTTCGATTAAGTAATCCTTGTTGTAGGATTGTTCGGGGTTGATAAATTCGTTCGGCGCCCATTCTCTTGACAGGCCGCCCATGGCAATGCCGTAGCCGCAATCGTAAATATTACAGCTTTGCACGGTGATGCGGTTCAGCCGAGCCGAGCCGGAGGAGGTGAGCAGAATCGGGTATCTTGTCACAAGAGCCTTGTTGGTAATATCGTGAAAAACACATTTGCGGACGGTTACATCTTCAACGGAAACGCTGTTGGCTGCCTCAACCACAATGCCGTGGCCGTTCGGTGCGGTCAGCTCCAATTCTTCCGCAATCCAGTGGCTCACATTGCTCAAGCAAATCAGCACAACA
>DNXM01000176.1:2388-2858 GCA_003505905.1 Oscillospiraceae bacterium | reverse complement strand
AATCGGCAAGCCGCTCGCATCGGTGTCGCCGTAGGCGCCCAAGGTAATCGGGCTTTGCGCCGTGCCGTTGCCCTTGGCTTGGAAGGTGCCGTTAAAAATCGCACCTGCCTTGAGCAGAATTTTGTCGCCGGGTCGGTAGCTCTGCTCAGAGGCTTTGGCAAGGCTCTTCCATGCGCTGCGCTCGGATAATCCCGAGGCGCTGTCGTTGCCGCCGTCGGCATCAACATAGTAGGTCGTTCCGATTTCTTCCGCCGCAAAGCAGGGCAGAACGCCGCCGAGCACGAATAAACAAACAAGAAGAATACAGATTGCTTTTTTCATCAAAACACCTCCTAAAGTGGTAAAAATATTATAATATGTTTTTGCAGTGTTTGCAAGCGAACCAAAATAATCATCAGCCCTTTTTGAATATTATCTTTCAAAACAAACACAAATTTATTAGTTCTTTGTTTTTAAGATTTTCAACCCAT
>DNXM01000176.1:0-2355 GCA_003505905.1 Oscillospiraceae bacterium | reverse complement strand
CTTCCGTAAATTATCCCCGCAAGTCCACCTGCAACGGCTGCAACAGTGTCGGTGTCTTCGCCAAGATTCACGGCTTTCAAAACACAATCTTTATAATTATCAGTTGTAGAAACGCACCACAACGCAGCTTCCAATGTATCAACAACATAACCGCTTGATTTGATTTCAGATTCCGGAAGCTCCCAAATTCGTTCAAGTCTTTTGAACGGTTCCGGATAAACGTATTTCAAACAATCTTTGATTTTCCATCCGTTAATCAAATTTTTCGCAATCGAAACATAAATGTTGCACGCTTCTTTTGAAATCTCGTGTCCGTGTGTTAATGAACTGACTTCGTGAACATCCGATTCCGTACAATCCACAAAAGCAAGCGGAAGAATCCGCATCAACGAACCGTTCCCGTTTGAAAATTCATCTTTCAAACCACAAGACGAAAAATCACCTGTCATTTTATAGTTCATTATTGCCTGTGCGGTTGTTCCACCGATGTCAAACCTGTCACCGTTGGCAGTAAACAAATCGTTATCAAACCATGATACAAAATTGTTCATGATGTCATTACAGTCAATTTTCTTGCGTTTTTTCAAAGAATAGCAGGTTGCAAGTGTCATTGATGTATCATCTGACCATGTTCCAATCGGTTGATTCCAAGTGCCGTATTCGGTCATTGATTTGCATTTGAATGTTCCCCGTTTCCTGAATTCATACGGAACACCCACAGCATCTGCAACCGCAAAACCGTAAATTGCATTTATCAAACGTCATCATCCTTCGTGTAATACTTGCATTCTGCATTTTGAAAAAGAATGTCATGCGGTTTCCCGTTTGTCACTCCCTTTTCATAAACATCGCACCATGATTTTGTAACACCTGCATAAATCTTTCTGTAACCAACATCAACAACGGTTTTGTCACGAAACGCACAATCTTTGCAAACAATTGTGTTCGGATTCGGCCATTGTCCTTTCATCGGTGATTGTTCTTTGGCATTTTTCATGGTTTCACCTTCTTTCGCCATTCATTATAGCATATACCATTTATAATGTTAATAGTCACGCAGAAGTTTTTCCACCGTCAAATGTGGTCAAAAAACAGCACAGCGGAAACCCAAAGGTCACCGCTGTGCTTTGCCGATTTTTCGGCGTTATTTCATATTCTTTTCGTAGGACTCGATCATCTTCTTGACCATCTGTCCGCCGACGGAACCGGCCTGCTTCGAGGTAAGGTCACCGTTATAACCGTCCTTAAGGTTTACGCCAACCTCGCTTGCAGCTTCCATCTTGAAGCGGTCGAGAGCGGCTTTAGCCTCGGGGACAACATTCTTACCGGATGCCATAATTCGTTTCACTCCTTCGCTGTCAAATTTGCGTTTGCAGTAGTATTGTTCACGGTTGCTTTTCGAATACTACAGAAAAAATCTGTCAGTTTTTCGCCTTCATTTTACCGATATGCCTATTGCTTTTTTCAAATATTTCGATTATAATTATCGTAAAGGAAAAGGAGGCATGACAATGAATTCAAAAAAGATGAAAATTCTTTCGATATTTACGGTTTTGCTTTTGATTATCGGCGTTGTGCCGAACACCGTCAGCAGTGCAACCGAGCAACCGACAACCGTGCAGGCGAGCGAAGATATTTATGTTTCGTTTTCGCACACAACCAAGCAAACGCAGGTTGGCGAAAGCTTTTTTGTGCGTGTCGAAATGAAAAAGCCCGGCTCTTATTATTTGGTTTGGCGTGCGTCATCCGACTTAATCACGGCACAGCCGCAGTATACGGGCTGTGAAGTGCAGGCAAACGCTTTCGGCAGAGCACAGCTCACGGCGCAGATTGTGGATGAAAAAGGCAATGTCGTTGCGTCGGATACCCTGACAGTCAAGGTCAAGCCGTCCCACAACATGAAGGCGGACGGTTATTCCGATTTGTTCAGCTACATCGGTGCGTTAATCGGGTACATGGTCAACGAGCTGTTCCCGTTCTTCTATTCATACGGCTCCGGTCAGGTCGTCGGCTCGACACCGGATTTGCCCACAACCAAGGCGGAAACCACAACCAAGGTTGAAACCACGACCAAGGCGGAAACCACAACCATGCCCGAAACCACAACCGTGCCCGAAACCACGACCAAGGCGGAAACCACAACCGTGCCCGAAACCACAACCAAGGCACCGAGGACGACGGAGGAATATGAGCTGCCGACAATCCGCTTTTAAGTCGGGTGCATTTTGTCGGGAACAAAAGCATAGCTAATAAAAGGTGTTTGCGCATTGAGAGAAAATCTCAAGAACGCAGACACCTTTTTTGTATTCGGATGTTTTCAAAAGGTTTTTTGGGCGACTTCTCAAAGTAAATTCC
>DNXM01000014.1:236-2685 GCA_003505905.1 Oscillospiraceae bacterium | reverse complement strand
AGAAGAATTTGACCGCATCAGCGAATTGACACGCATTGCCCGTGAGCGTGAGCTGACGCAGGAGGAGCAGGCGGAACGGGCAGACCTTCGCCGCCGCTATATTGACAGCTATAAAATGAGCTTGGTTTCACAGCTGGAAACGACCTATATCGTGGACGAAAAAGGCAACAAAACCAAGGTTCATCGAAAAAAATAAAAGGATAAATGAGGTGTAGTTATGTACAATTTTTCCATCGGTGTTATCATCGACAGCTTCCGTTTGCCGATTCCGCAGGCGGTCAAAAAGGCCGCCGAAGTCGGCGCAGCCGGCATTCAGGTCTNNNNGGTCTATTCCACCCACGGTGAAATGGCGCCCGAAAATTTGGATGCAACGGCAAGAAGTGAGTTCAAAAAGCTGGTTGCCGACAACGGCTTGAAGATTTCCGCTCTGTGCGGTGATTTGGGCGGCGGCGGATTCGTTCATCCCGAGCAGAATCCCGCAAAAATCGAAAAATCCAAGCGGATTTTGGATTTGGCGAAGGAGCTTGGCACGGATGTTGTCACGACCCACATCGGTGTTGTGCCGACCGACAAAAACCACGACCGCTTCAAAATCATGCAGGATGCCTGCGGTCAGCTTGCCGAATATGCCGACAGCATCGGCGCACACTTTGCCGTTGAAACGGGTCCCGAAACCTCGGCAACGCTGAAAATGTTTTTGGATTCGCTCGGCTCCTGCGGTGTCGGCGTCAACCTCGACCCTGCGAACCTGGTTATGGTTACGGGCGATAATCCTGCGACTGCCGTGCATAATTTGAAGGATTACATTGTCCACACGCACGCAAAGGACGGCGTTCAACATTTTTATGTCGACCCAGACATGGTTTACGGCATGGTTCCCAAAAGTGGTTTGCCCGAGGGCGATTCGTTCACAGAGGTGCCGCTGGGCGAAGGCAGTGTGCCGTGGAAGGATTATCTGAAGGCTCTTGACGATATCGGTTATCACGGCTTTTTGACCATTGAGCGTGAAGTCGGTGAAGACCCTGCTCGTGACATTATCAAGGCGGTCAACTTCCTGAAAGAGTTGATTTGACCGTGAAATTTTCCGCACCGCTACGATGCGGAATAATTCCGTGCTTTCTTGACTTTATAAGTGCGGTAGTATTATAATAGCTTCACGGATAAGCAACAGCAAATCCACAAATACATTCAGAGGAGAGAAAACCATGAAAAAAACCATGAAAGCGGTTTTGGCTCTTGTTCTTGCGCTGACGATGCTGCTCGGCTGCTCGGCAACGGCTTTTGCCGCAACGGACCTCACCACAAAATCATCCATCAACCTTCAGTTCAACGAAAAAGGCAAGTTCCGCATTCTTCAATTTGCCGATACGCAGGACAGCATTTTCCTTCGTCCCGGCACGGCGGCTCTTGTTAAAGAGTCCATTGCAAAGTTTAAGCCCGGCTTGGTTGTTTTCACAGGCGATAACACCAGCGTTGTCGGCACTGCTCTTGAAGCAAAGCTTGCTTTGAAAGCACTCTTGACCTATTGCGAGGATGCAAAGGTTCCGTTCACCTGCGTGTTCGGCAACCACGATGCCGAAAAGGTTTCCAAGGAAACCCATTTGAAGTATTGGCGTGAGTACAAGTACTGCATGGCATACGATGCCGACCCGACCCTTTACGGCACGGCGACGCACAACCTCACCATCAAGTCTTCCGACGGTAAGAGCACGGCGTTCAACCTTTGGATGTTCGACTCCAATATGTACGATGAAGCGAACGGCGGCTATGACTACATTCATCCCGACCAGCTCGCTTGGTACAAGAAGACCTCCGATGCGCTGAAAACCGCCAACGGCGGCAGCTTGGTGCCGTCTATATGCTTCCAGCATATCATCCCCAACGAAATCATGGATTACACCACCACGGGCAGTAACGATTCCATCGGATATTACGACGGCAACCTCAAAGCGAATGTCGTTTTGGATCCCGCATACTGCGAAAAGGGCAGCGTTTTGTTGGAGCATCCGTGCCCCGGCACCGTCAACGGCGGTCAGCTCAAGGCTTTTGCCGAACAGGGCGATGTGCTCGGTGTTGTTACCGGTCATGACCATGTGAACGATTTTGTGGTTCACACCAACTTCAAAACCGCAAAATCGACCTCCATTGACTTGATTCAAACCGCAGGCGCAGGCTTCCGCTCCTACGGTGATGACCGTGTCAGAGGCGTTCGTGTAATTGACCTTGACGAAACGAATTTGTGGAGCTACACCACCAAGTCTTACACCTTGTACGATGTTCTCGGTTACGGCAAGGATGTGCATCAGCTCACCTACTTCTCCAAGGATGGTTATACCTATTGGATTATCAGCAAGGTGATTGAGTGCTTGCCCTTCGCAGGTCCTCAGCTTGCCGAAATCTTCCGCAATGCGGTTTACAGCGCCGCCACTAAGTAAGCGATGCTGGATTG
>DNXM01000014.1:0-197 GCA_003505905.1 Oscillospiraceae bacterium | reverse complement strand
TTACCGATTTGATTTAAGCGTATTCAACCGTGTCTTTTCCCTGCATTCGTTCGTCTTGAACTTTTTTATGCGAATCATCACGCAGTTGGGCGATGCAGGGCTGATATGGATTGTTGCGGCGGTTGTGTTGCTGCTGTTCCGCCGAACGAGGAAGCTCGGCGTGTTTGTTGCGGGGGCTCTGCTCATTCAGGCGGTGT
>DNXM01000231.1 GCA_003505905.1 Oscillospiraceae bacterium | reverse complement strand
TATGTTGCTTTATTCGAGCGTAATGCTTATCGGATATCGGTGGTGGGGCTGCGGCGCCCGTTCCGGACGGGTGCCGACAGTCTGTGTATATGAGCAAAACCGACTGCCCTTTTGCGGGCAGCCGGTTTTTTGTTTGAAACTATCTTTCGTTTTGATAAAGGCTGACCTTTGCCTCCGCCGAGGTGGATACATTGCCCAGCAAAAAAATCGGAGCAAAGCGTTCGCATTGTTTCATGGAAAAATAAGCGTCATCGCTGAAAATGATGTGGTCGGTCAAGCGAATGTTGATGGCTTGAAAAGAACGAATCAGCGTTTTTGTGGTGTCCAAATCCGCTCGGGACGGGTTAGGCAAGCCGCCGGGATGATTGTGCGCCAAAATAACACTTTCCGCATTGTTGCGCAGTGCTGTCTGTGCCGCCTTTCGAACATCCACCTGTGCGATTTTGAGCGAACCGTCCGACAGAAAGGTGAAGTTGTTCACTCGACCCGTAATATCCAAGCACAGCAGACCGATATGCTCCGTCGTCAAGCCGAAAAAGCGAGGCCGCAGGAACGAAACCACGGCATCCACAGAGTCCATCACCGTGATTTTGGATGCCTTATCCGCCGTATAGGCACGAAACAACTGCGGCACAAGGTTCACCAATGTTGCGGCGACGTCGCCGACTCCTTCCACGGCTTTCAGCTCTTCATACGGTGCCTCCAAAACAGCCGAAAGAGAACCAAAGCGTTCCATCAAGCGGTGCGCTGTTGCGTTGGTGTCGCCCCTCGGGCAGGAATAAAACAGCAACAGCTCCAACACCTCATGTGTTGAGAAGCAGCTCAAGCCGTTTTCTTTGAACTTTTCTCTCACTCGTTCTCTGTGACCTTCATGCATGGGCGTAACCTTCTCACTTAAAATTACCAAACGGTTAAAGCACGCTCACCGAAAAACCATCCAAATAGGTGCCGGTCGGCGTACGGAATGTGCTCAGCGTGGAGCTTGCGCTGAGCAAACGCATTTGTGCGGTTGAGATTTGTGCCGATTCGGGGATATAGAGCGTGACAGCCGTCTTGCCGTTCTCGCGGGAGAAGCTGACCATTTGCTCATATTTTTCTTTGGAGGAAACCTTACAGGTGAGCTTGTCAATGTTATAGGTCAAGCTCTTCATGCGGATTTTTCCGCCTTCTTTATAGGTCATGCCGACTGTCATCAGGCTGTTGGTTGAAATGTCGTACTGACCGTCAATCACCACACGAACGCCGATGTATTTTTCACCGTCCGAAATACCCTCACCTTGGTAGGTTGCACCCACGGAGGACGGATTGGTCACATAAACGGTCGATTTGGTGGTTTTGGTTACGGGTTCGCCCTTGGCATTGGTCACCATGTTGCCATTGCTGTCAAGCAGTGTCATCGGCGGAGCTTCCGTTGTGCGGGTAACCATGTAGGCATCGGTGATAACATTGCCGTTTGCGTCACGGGCAATGCGTCCGTTTTCATCGGTGATGAATTCATACTGAAGAGCCGTCACGGGCATATCACGCACCTGCGTGACCGGCTGACCGTATTTGTCGGTAACGAGTTCACCTTTCCAGTTCGTCACGACATCGTAATAGGTTTCGGGCACAGGCTCGGTGGTGGTTTCCATTGTGGTGGTTTCAATCACCTCGGGCATTTCTTCCGCCACGCTCTGCCAGCCGTATTCCCACAAATACTTTGCGTCGACCTTTTGTATTAACGGGGAATCATTCGGCATGGTTTCATCTTCCGACTGCGCATTTGCGCCGATTTTGTCGAGCTTATCTTCGTTTGGTTCGGTCGCCGTCAGGCTTGGGTTTGTGAGAAGGACAAACGAAAGCACCAGTGCCACCGCAAGCAGCAGCACCACAAGAACGGCCATCCGTGTCTTTTTTGCATTCCGTGCCATAACATCCTCCTGTACCCACACGATTCATACTGCATTATTTTATCATACCTAATAGTTAAATACAAGATATTATTTGAAAACACAGACTTTTATGCGAGAAAACAACGGAAAAAACTTGTATTCACGCTTGGTTATGCTATAATAGCGAACAGAGGTGATTTACTTTGGCATTTAAGCGCATGATGGACCTTCATGTCCACACCGACAACTCCTTTGACGGGCATCATTCCGCCATGTTCCTTTGTGAGCAGGCGGTTCATAGGGGACTGCGTGCAATCGCATTTACCGACCACATGGACATCGACCTATATATTCCGCAACGGCTTGACACCCGGCAGATTCAATCCTTTTTTGAAGTCACCAAAGCCCGTTCCGCTTTTCAAGGCAAGCTGCTCGTTCTCACGGGCATGGAGCTTGGACAGGGCACATTTGATATGGCATTGAGTGAACAGTCCGTTGCAAAATTCGACTACGATTTCATCATCGGTTCGATGCACGAATTGCGTGATTCCACCGATTACAGCCAACTGAAATACGACGAATACACCACGGACGAAATTTACGACCTGCTTGAAAAATATGCGCAGGAGCTTTATCAGCTTGCTCTTTGGGGACACTTCGATACCATGGCGCACATCACTTATCCCCTGCGCTACATTTGCGGAAATTACGGAATTTCGATTGATTTTTCCCGTTTTGACGACACGATGGACGAGGTTTTCAAAGCCCTCATCGCCAAAGGCAAGGCGTTGGAAATCAACACCTCCGGTCTGCGTCAAAAGCTGAACGAAACCATGCCGGGCGAACGGTATGTCAAACGGTTCCGTGAGCTTGGCATGGTTTCGTTCAGCTTTTGAC
>DNXM01000129.1 GCA_003505905.1 Oscillospiraceae bacterium | reverse complement strand
TGTACCGTCCCGGTCCGATGGAGTCGATTGACACATACATTAAAAACCGGAAGCATCCCGAAAACACCACCTATAAAACGGAAAAACTGCGGGATATTCTGTCGGTGACCCGTGGGTGCTTGATTTACCAAGAGCAGGTTATGCAGGTGTTTCGTGAGCTGGCAGGGTATTCCTACGGCAGAGCCGATGTGGTGCGCCGTGCCATGTCCAAAAAGAAGCACGCCGTGATGGAACAGGAGCGAAAAACCTTTATTGCCGGCGCACAGGAGCGTGGAATTGAGGCGAGCGTTGCCAACAGCATATTCGATGATATGTCCTCGTTTGCGTCATACGCATTCAACAAATCCCATGCGGCGGCATATTCTTTGGTTGCGTACCGAACGGCGTACCTCAAGTGCCACCATCCGTGCGAATTTATGGCGGCGTTGCTCACGAGTGTGCTTGACCAAACCGCCAAGGTGTGCGGATACATCGGTGAATGTGAGCGGCTGAAAATCAAGGTCGAAAAGCCGAATGTCAACAATTCCTTTGCGGGCTTTCGTGCAAAGGACGGCAAAATTCTGTTCGGCTTGCTCGCCATCAAAAACCTCGGACGCACGCTGATAAAAACCATTGTCGAGGAACGGGAGGAAAACGGGGAATACACTTCGTTTTACTCGTTTTGCAAACGAATTTACGGCAACGGCTTCAACCGCCGTGCGGTGGAAAGTCTTATTTTTGCCGGTGCGTTGGATTGCTTTTCACTCAACCGCCGCCAAATGCTGATGATGCTGCCGAGCATTATCGAGGAGCTTGACGCACAGCGAAGCAGTCAGTTGGGCGGTCAAATGAACTTTTTCAATCTCCTTGGCGAAGAGGAGCAGCAGGGTCCCGAGGTGCCGAATGTGGACGATTTGCCGCAGGAGGAACGCCTTTTGCGGGAAAAGGAGGTCGTTGGCTTTTATGTCAGCGGTCATCCTATGGCACAGTATGCCGAATTGGCGGAAAAAACGGGCTGTACAAAGCTGTTTGATTTAAGCGACGGCAATTCTTATTCCGATAACGACAAGGTGAAAATCCTCGGTATTATTACTTCCGTCAAAAAGAAAATGACCAAGAAGAACGAGGAAATGGCGTTTTTGACGGTGGAGGATATGACGGGCAGTACGGAAGTGCTTTTGTTCCCGAGAACCGTTGCGGAAAATCGAGCTTTGATTCAGCCGTCGAATATCGTTTCCATCAGCGGTCGTTTGAGTCTGCGGGAGGATCGTGACCCGAGCGTGGTGTGCGAACAGCTTTCGCCTTGCCCGAGCGGTGCCGAAGAGGTTACGGCTCAACCGAAAAAGAAAACGGTACACGGCTTGTTTTTGCGTGTGGAATCCGAGCATTGCGGCGAAAAAAAGCGAGCCGATAATCTTCTGTCAATATTTGAAGGAAGAACGCCTGTACGCTATTATTATTGTGATACGCAAAAATATTCTGCCGGCAATACGGCTACCGAGATAAATGAACCGTTGATTCAAGAGCTGAAACGCATCTTGGGCGAAAAAAATGTCGTAATTCAATGAAGAAAGCGAAAAAAGCTTGACAGTTTCCGCTGAATGGTGTATCATATTTCGAGTTATATTAGTGATTCTTTACTTTAAGGAGAGAGCAAAATGAACAAGATCGGTGTTTTAACAAGCGGCGGAGATTCTCCGGGAATGAATGCGGCAGTTCGTGCGGTTGTCCGTACAGCTTGCTACTTGAATATGGAGGTTGTCGGTGTTCGTTACGGCTACAAAGGTCTTCTTACCGAGGATTTTATTGAGTTGAATATGCGCAATGTTTGCGACATCATCCACAGAGGCGGCACTAAGATTTATTCGGCTCGCTGCATCGGCTTCCGTGAAAAAGAGGCTGTCCTCAAGGCGGTTGAGAACGCAAAGAGAAACGGCATTGAGGGTCTTGTTGTCATCGGCGGTGACGGTTCGTTCCGCGGCGCCCGTGATTTGTCCAATTTCGGCTTGCCGACCATTGCCATGCCGGGCACCATTGATAACGACATTGTTTGCACCGATTATACCATCGGCTTCGATACCTGCCTGAACACGATTCAAGAGTTGGTTGACCGTCTTCGTGACACGATTGAAAGCCACAGCCGTTGCTCGGTTGTCGAGGTCATGGGTGCAAGAGCCGGTTATTTGACCTTGAATGCCGGTATTGCCGTGGGCGCTACCGCCATCATCATCCCCGAAATTCCCTATGACATCGAAAAGGATGTTATCAACAAAATTCTTCGCACCAAGGCAACGGGCAAGAACCACTTCATCATCATGGTGGCAGAAGGTGTCCGCTTCCGTGACGGTATTACCGTGGAACAGATTGCCAAGGAAATTGAAGAAAAAACCGGCATTGAAACCCGTGCAACCGTTCTCGGTCATATGCAGCGTGGCGGTTCACCCTCTGTGCGTGACCGTGTGCGTGCCAGTGAAATGGGTAACAAGGCTGTTCATTTGCTGAAAGACGGCATGAGCAACCGTGTTGTTGCGGCAAAGGGTGAGTTGATTGTTGATTACGATATCAACGAAGCACTTGAAATGAAAAAGACCATCGACATGGATCTTTATAACTGCGCTATGGAGATTTCTCTTTAACTCGCATCTTTTGAGCGGTCGGCTTTCGGGTTGTCCGCTTTTTTGAATAACAAATATGAAAGCTCACTGCTGTTTCGGAAATTCCTTTTCGGCAGTGAGCTTTTTCTTATGCAAAGACAGATGAATCAAAAAGATGCCAAAGCCAACGGCTGAACATCATTCGGTCGGTTTTTCAACGGGCATACCCTTAAAATTGCCGTTGAATCCGCTGAAAACTTGGATGATTTCAGCTTTTTTTAAGGCACCCTTGCTGTTGTAGGTGAGCGTGATAACATCGCCGACCTTCAAGTCGGATACGGATTTCTTTTCACCGTCCTGTTTGATGGTGACGCCGGATAAATCCAACGAAATGGTTTCATCGCCGGCAATGAACATTTGAATATCTTCCTTGC
>DNXM01000133.1:1348-3892 GCA_003505905.1 Oscillospiraceae bacterium | reverse complement strand
TAGGGAATGTCGTATTCAAAATGATACCAATACAAACCCGTTTCGCCCGTTTGCCAATCAATACGCCACCATTCTTCGCCGACGCCCTCCATGCCTTCCCAATACAGGTCAAAATAACGGGCTTCTTCATAGTCACGGTGCACCGCCAAGCGCACACCTCGACAGCAAAGCTCACGGGGAAGAATGACACGCAGAGAAACGGTGCAGCCCATGGGGAGCGCACCGAATCGGCTTTTATGCAGTTGATTGCGGGAATTGTAGGGGATATAGTGCATACTTAAACTCCCAATCCCTGAAGAAATACTTTGGCAAGACCGAGATATATCAAAAGGGTAACGGCATCCACGATGGTGGTAATCATGGGTCCTGCCATGAGAGCCGGGTCAAGCTTGATGGCCTTTGCGGCAAGCGGAAGCGTACAGCCGATGACCTTTGCCAGCACAACGGCACAGAACATCGCCGAGCAAATCACGAGAAATACTTCAATACCGCCGGAGCTCCAGCCGATAAATTGTAATAGATACAGGCGAGCCATGTTGGCAATTGCGAGAATCGAGCCGCAGATGATGCCGATGCGAAGCTCTTTCCATAAAATGCGCAGATAATCCTTCGGCTCAATGTCGCCGGTTGCCAAGCCACGGATGGCAAGGGTAGAGGTTTGGTTGCCTGCGTTTCCGCCCGTATCCATGAGCATGGGAATGGCGGCGGTCAAGCCGGCTACCATGGCGAGCATATTTTCAAAGCTCTCGATGATGTGCCCCGTAAAGGTTGCGCTGATCATTAAAATCAACAGCCACGGAATACGGTTTTTCGCAAGCTTGAAAACGCTTGTCTTCAAATAAGATTCGTCCGAGTGGAAGACCTTTGCCATTTTTTCAAAGTCTTCGGTGTTTTCGGCGTCGATGATATCAACAACGTCGTCAACGGTGATGATGCCGACCAAGCGCCCTTCGTTGTCGGTGACGGGCACGCTGAGCAAGTCGTATTTACGGACAATGTCGGCGACTTCTTCCTGGTCATCGAGCGTTTTGACGCTGATGAGGGATTCGTCATCGTCCATGATGTCCGAAATCGGGGTGGAATCGTCGTTGAAAATCAATTCACTCAAATCAACCGTTCCCACCAAGTGACGGGCCTTGTCGATGCAGTAGCAGGTGTAGATGGTTTCTTTGTCAATACCGGTTCGGCGAATGTTCTCAATGGCTTGTCCGACCGTGATGGTGTCGTGAAGCTGAACCATTTCAATGGTCATGATGCTGCCGGCGGAGTTTTCGGGGTACTGCAAAAAGCGGTTGATAAGCTGACGGGTTTCTTTGTCGGCGGTTTTAAGCACACGGGTGACCACATTCGCCGGCACTTCCTCCAAAAAATCCACCGTATCGTCCAGGAACAGCTCGTCCACCAATTCACTCAACTCACGGTCGGTGATGGAGTTGACGATGTTCATTTGGTCTTCCGGCTCCAAATAGGCAAAAACCTCGGAAGAAAGGTCTTTGGGTAAAATGCGGAAGACAAGTAATTGGGATTTCGGCTCCAGCTCGCTGAAAAATTCGGCGATATCAACCTCGTTCATTTCGGAAAGTTCGGATTTGAGCGTTCCGAATTTGCCTTGAGCGAGCCATTCGTTTAAGGCAAGGATTTTTTCTTCATCCATAAAAATAACGCTCCTTTTGCGCCGAGCGGCACAAAAAGAACGTCGCAAATACAGTCAGAGAATCAGTCGGCAAGAAGACGGAAACCTGTTGCGATGTTTGAACCGAACGGCGATGTTTGATTTTGAGAAAAAGCGATGCATCGTAAAGGGATACTGTCCGCACCGTCCATAACAGGCTTCCTCCTTTGTTTTTTGATACAATTAGTTTATCCCCGTTTTTGCCGTTTGTCAAGAAAAAGCGTATCGCTGTTATCACTTTTTTCAGATTTTTTCAATCTTTACGCCTGTGTAGTAATGGGTGATGATTTCCTCCCATGTTTTACCTTGACGAGCCAGATAATCGGCTCCGTATTGGCTCAATCCGACACCGTGACCGTAGCCGAGCGTTGTGAAGAAAAACGAGCCGTTACGGTATTCAAAGGTGAACACATTGCTTCGCAAGCCGAATGTCTGCTTGAATTCCTGCCCTGTGCAGACGACACCGCCGACCGTAATGCTTCGGACAAATCCCGTTTTGTCTGTTTGAATGTCTTTTACCCATGTCGTTTGGTCTTCGCTGAGCTTGCACCCGTCAAGAGCTTCGGTTTTGCTTTTGAACTCCTTTTCCTTCAGCGCAACGGTTTGACTGCAATCGGGTGAAAGCTTATCGCCGGGGCTTTTAACGCTTTTCAGGTAGGGGATGTCACCGCCCCAAACCTGCTCGGCGGAAAGCGTGATGCCGCTGTTGTTTGCATGAAAAGCGGCGATAATCGGCTCACCGTCATAGGTGATTTTTCGGTCGATTACCGCACGAACGGCTTTGGTCAGCTTCTTTTCGTAGCTTTCGGCTTTGTCACCCCATTTTTTCTTTCTTGCTTCGGGCGTCAAATAGCCCTGATGATGGCTTGTAT
>DNXM01000133.1:1072-1298 GCA_003505905.1 Oscillospiraceae bacterium | reverse complement strand
CGGAAATATCCGCTCCCTTGAGGTCGGGATTGGGCGATGTTTTTTGTTCGTTTTGTTTACAAAGAAAATAAGTGTGTGAGGCAACCGCCTGTGCTTTGAGAGCCTCTTCGTGAAATGCAGGTGACATTTCGCAGGCGAGTACACCGACTAAATATTCTTCGGTTGACACCGAAACAACCTCTTTGCTCCCGTGCAAAAAGACCCGAAGTGCTTCAACGGGCTCGGC
>DNXM01000133.1:0-991 GCA_003505905.1 Oscillospiraceae bacterium | reverse complement strand
GAACGGCGTCACTCGGCGTTAAGGCAACCAGCGGCGTGAGTAAGAGGGCGAGCATCAGCACGACAAACAGAATGCGATAAATTCTCATGTTTCATTCTCCTTCATTTTCCTGTCATAAAACGATTGACAACGAATTGGTTTTTATGGTAAAATTTGCTGTAATCCTAATAATAGGGCTATTTTATCCTTGTCTATGTCCCAGGAGGCGATATTTTGTCCGGATATATTTCACCTATCAGCAATTCCGCTTTGTTAAGCTTATGCTCCGAAATCCGCTTTAATAACTCCATCGCCGTAAACGATTACTATCGGTTTGGTGTAAAGCGTGGTTTGCGCAATGCGGACGGTACCGGCGTCATGGCAGGCTTGACCAAGATTTGCAGTGTTGAGGGTTATTATGTTGATGACGGCGAGCGTGTGCCAAAGCCCGGTAAATTGGTTTTTCGAGGCATCAATGTCAACGATATCGTCAACGGCTGCCGTAAGGAAGACCGTTTCGGCTTTGAAGAAGTGGCGTGGCTGTTGATTTTCGGCTCACTGCCCACCAAAGAACAGCTTACCAAGTTTCAAAATGTTTTGGCGGAATGCCGGGAGCTGCCCGATGATTTTATCGAAGATATGATTATGAAAGCTCCGTCCCCGAACATCATGAACAAAATGGCTCGTTCGGTCATGGCGCTGTATTCGTATGACGACAATCCCGATGAGCTTTCCACCGAAAATGTGCTGCGTCAATGCGTTCAGCTTTTGGCACAACTGCCGTCGATTATGAGCTATGCCTACCAGGTTAAACGCAGACACTACTACAAAAAGAGTATGTACATTCATCAGCCGAAGCCCGAATTCGGCACGGCACAGAATATTCTGCGCACCCTGCGCAGTGACCGTGCCTTCACCGATGAAGAGGCAAAGCTGTTGGATTTGTGCTTAATTCTTCATTCGGAGCACGGCGGCGGAAACAACTCCACCTTTACAAACCATGTTGTTACTT
>DNXM01000026.1:3468-3630 GCA_003505905.1 Oscillospiraceae bacterium | reverse complement strand
AGGGGCATTGGCGCACCTATAACCCTGCCATTAAATACTCAACGCATGAGCTTGGACCGCTTCTTTACATTATGAACGACCGCTGTGTTAGTGTGTCGTGCATGAATGCCGATATTGAGTATAACCCGTATTTTCCGCAGAGGAATGCCACGGCAATTGCCA
>DNXM01000026.1:806-3422 GCA_003505905.1 Oscillospiraceae bacterium | reverse complement strand
TCAAGCTGCTTGTCAGCTTCGGCGCCTATACAAGCTATGACCACAACTACCGCATTTGCGGCACGAGGGGAAGCATTGAAACTGACCGCCGAACCATTGTGGACGACGCACACAGCTTGGCAAATCTTTCGAGCATTCCCGGCACATTTTCACAAAAAATCGACATTCCCGTAACCGCAAAATATTTGGATGAAAACGGCAACAGCGACGCCTTCGGTCACGGCGGTGCCGATTCCAATATGTTTTCGGATTTTGTCGATTGCGTGTTGGAAAACAAGAAGCCGAAGCTGGATGTTGATTTCGCCATCCGTATGTCGCTCCCCGGTATCATCGCAAGTCAGTCTGCCGAGCAAAACGGTGCCGTGTTGGAGATTCCGAATATTTGAGATTGACAGAATAAGAAGAAATACAGGCATCGAATCGCTTTTGGAATTCGATTGCCTGTGCTTTTATCGTGCATTTTTTATTCGGTAGGCTTTGCGTTTTTGTGAGGAACATTAGTCTGCATGGTTTTCAAAAAATCATCGGCATTAAGGATAACCACATGGTCATCAAGCGCTGAAATGAATTTTTGAACAGAAGCCGGTTTCATCGACCATGCATGAACACAAATGACGGAGTAGCCGTTGACGGAATGAATGTCGGCAGGGAAGCTGTTGATGATATCGGCCTGCTGTTTAATCCATTCATCGGTTGCGCCGTCGTATCCTTCGTTTGCCCAAAGGGAAAGGCGAACACTCGCAAAGGGCTTGTCGTTCGAAAACCACACCTTGCCGTTTCCGCCCTCGTAGCGGCTGGGATCGAGGAAGAGAATACCGCCGTCAATGTTGTCGAATCTGGAAAAATAACCAAGGCGGTAGGCAAGCTTTGCATCCTTGAGCAGCGTGTAATCGTCCAGAATAGTCACAATACGCTGATGGCTTTTGAGCATTGCCGAGGCGGTGCGTGTTGACATCAGGTCAAGGGAGGAAGCATCGTAGCAGGCAGGATTGCAGTAGGCAATTCCCGAAGGACCCGCAATAAAGCACTGGTTTTTGTTTGCTTTGGAATAGATGTAATTCATGGTCAGCGGACTGAATTCCGAAAGGAACGGAGCAACGGTCCAGGTCATGGTTGTGTTGGGGTAGTTGCTGAGCATTTGCCGATATTCGCTGAAGCCGTTTTGAAGCCATTGGCAGTTGTCACCGTCGGAAAACACGAGCGTGACATAGTGCTTATCGGGGTCGCCGGCGGAAACGGCGGCATCGGTGTTTGTATCTTGAATTTTGACATCGACGCAGGAAAGAACGGAATTGTTCCAGCAGATATCGGAAGGAACAATGTAACAGCCTAACTTTGAAATGAGTGTAACAAAATGCTTTTCCGCTTCGGTCCAGCCCAAAACGGCGGTATTTTTACCGCTCCATTTCAAAATCTTTTTGAGGTATCGGTTGCCGTAGTCTGTGCTGTCGGTGTAAAAGCAGTAAAAGCCTTGTTCAATGGCAAGGTCACGCAGACCGACCATGCGGTATTTTTCGTGAACGACAGCACCTGTTCGGAAATGCTCCCGCAGAGCTTCCCAATGCTTTTGCTGAAAAGCAATATTATATTCATCTTGCGAAAAATCTTTTTTCAGGGTGAGAGAACATTGTTTGGCGGTGGCTTCCACGCTTTCTTCAATGGGCAGCCAGCCGTATGCGGTGGCATAGTTGATTGCAACATTCAGCCCTTCACCGAATTCGGATTTTCGATACAGCACATAACCCGATTCGCCGATGTAGGATTTGAATGCTTCAATCAAAGCGGCAAGGTTCCAGTTTTCATAATGAACGGTTTTGCCTGCTTTTTGAAGCTCGCTCAAATAGCTTGTGTCGGGGCCGCTGGCAAGAAGATACAAGCAGGGAGTGGTTTTGGCAACAATCCCCTGAAGTGCGGTTGCCGTTATTTTTTCTTCATAGGTATAGCTGCCGATATTGACGGCGTAAAGGTCGGAGCCGATGGACTTTTTTTGAATAACGCCCTCGAGTGAAAGCAGTTCGCTTTCGGTTGCGGCGTCCGGAATTTTCGGTTCAGCCACAAGGGCAAAAGAGCCGAGAAGTGTTACAATTGCTGTGAAAAAGGCGACAATTTTTGTAGACATACCGATTCTCCATTGCATTCAAATCGTCTTGCGCTGCAAGCACGCCCCTATTGTAACAATATCGTGTGAAAAAGTCAAAGAATATAATGAAAATTAAGTCGCAATGTGTTATAATTTACGAGCAGCTCTTAAACGGAGCATTTCAAAAGTTGTTATCGGAGGGATACGATGCACCGAAAGGTTTTGTCTGTGAAAAGAATAATTTCCGTCTTTTTGGCGGTTGTTCTGTTATTCTCTGTTGCCGCACCCGTTTTTGCGGCTTCGGTTGCCGTTGCCGTTCCCGAAAGCAGTGCGTCCTGTTGGCAAAACGCAGTCCGAAGCGTGAAAGCATTTTTTGACCGTGTCGAAACTTTTTTCAAAAAGCTGCTCGGTAACAAACCGCTTGATGTGCCGGCTGTTGCACCGCAAACCATTGCGGCGCCCGATGACTCAACGGAAATGCACCTGGTTTGGCACGATGAATTTGACGGCACTTCCCTTGACGGCACAAAGTGGGA
>DNXM01000026.1:0-747 GCA_003505905.1 Oscillospiraceae bacterium | reverse complement strand
AAGATGAACCAAGCCGATATCCAAAACGGCAACGGCGAACGCAATATCAAGGTCGAAGACGGCAATCTTATTCTGCGCACCCACAAAGAGGAAGACGGCACTTTTTCGACCAACACCTCCGTGACCACCGACGGCACAATGAGCTATCGGTACGGTTATTTGGAAATGTACGCCAATGTGCCTTTTACGGATGGCTGCTGGCCGTCGTTTTGGATGCAGTCAAAGGATTGCCACCGCACGGTCGATTACATGACGGAAATTGATATGTTCGAAATTTACAACACCAAAAACACCGTCAATTCCGATATTCATAAGTGGTATCCGGGCACGAACGAGCATTACAACATCGGCGGCGGAAAGCTATACTACCGATTTAAGAGGAGCATCAACCTCAACAACGAGTATCACCTTTACGGCTTAGGTTGGACTCCGAAAGAGCTTTATTTCACCGTGGACGGCAAGATATACGGCCGATACGATTTGTCAAAGGATTTCGGCGATAGAGGCGACGGGATGCAGGGCTTCCATGACCCTGTCTACATCATCTTCAACAATTTCATTTTCACCGAGAATTCTTCGTGGAAGAATCCGCCCGTCACCGACAAAACCGAGTGGCCCATCACATACAAAATTGATTGGATTCGGCTGTATCAGAAAAACGGCGAAGGACAAATCTTTGACGACACCGGTCATTGAACCGAACTGAAAAAAGCGCAAAGGGGCTTGGCTGCTTTACGCTTCCGCATA
>DNXM01000147.1 GCA_003505905.1 Oscillospiraceae bacterium | reverse complement strand
GGAGTGGGAAGAGGGCGCCGCCGAAGCACTTTCCACATTCCGAATTGCCGCAGATTTTTGCGAAGAATACGACGGCTTTGTGTTCTGCCACAACGAAGCTTTGCTGTACGAGTGGATTGAAGAATACGACCGAGAGCTTTTTGAACGCATCCGGTCACTTGCCGCAAGGGGAAAATGGCACATTATGGGCGGCTGGCTTCTTCAACCGGATTGTAATATGCCTGCCGGTGAATTTTTTGTTCGCCAAATCCTTTGGGGCAGACAGTATTTTAAGGAAAAGTTCAATGTCACCCCCACGGTTGCGGTGAATGTCGACTCGTTCGGTCATTCACGGGGTCTTGTTCAAATTATGAACAAATTCGGCTACAAGGGCTATATGGGTATGCGCCCAAGCAAGCATTTTATCGACTTGCCGGACGGTGGCTTTAAGTGGAAAGGCTACGATGATTCCGAGGTTATCTGCTTGAGAACAGGCGGCTATAGCTCGGGCAAAGGCAAGGTCGGCATTAAAATCCGTACCTATGTCGACGATTGCGCCGAAAACGATATCGGACTGTGCCTTTGGGGCATCGGTAACCACGGTGGCGGTCCGTCCAAAGAAGATCTTGACACAATTGTTGAATTGCAAAATGAGTACAAGGCGCAGGATGTTACATTGGTTCACTCGACCCCGGAGGAATACTTTGAGGAAATCGGCAAGAAAGATTTGCCTGTTATTGAAAAGAGTCTGAATCCGTGGGCGCCCGGTTGTTATACCAGCCAATGCCGTGTCAAACAAAAATACCGCTATGCAGAGAACACCTATTTCACCGTTGAATCCATGTGCACCCGTGCAAGCATGGACAACTTGATTGAATATCCGAAAACGGAATTGAGAGAGGCTCTGCACGATATCCTTACCGTTCAGTTCCACGATATGCTCCCCGGTTCTTCCATCAAAGATGCCGAAGAAATGGGTCTGCGTATGCTGGACCATGCGCTTGAAATCCTGTCCCGACTTCGTGCCAAGGCGTTCTTTGCGCTTGCATCGGGTCAGAAGAAAGCGCCGAGCGATAAAATTCCGTTCTTTGCCTATAATCCGTATCCCTACCCGATTACGGGCGATTTTGTTGCTGAATTCAACCTTTGGGACATGGTTTGGGATAAATGCTATTTCTCACCCGTTGTTTATGATGAAAACGGTACCGTGATTTCGTCCCAATGCGAAAAAGAGCGCAGTACGATTCCGATTGAGTGGCGCAAAAGAGTTGTCTTTTCCGCAACGCTCAAGCCGATGAGCATGAACCGTTTTGAATGTGCCTTTGAAAAAAAGGAGGAAAAGCCGAAAGCCGATGTTGAAGCAACGGATACGCATTTCCTTGTCAACGCAGGCGATAAAGTTGTTGAAATCAACCGTAAAACAGGCTTAATTGACTGCTACCGAGATAATAAGACCGATTACCTCAAGTCGGGCGCACTCGCACTGGAAGTGTGGCAGGATAACTATGACCCATGGTACATGGAAACAACCAAATGGGATACGAAAATCGGCGAATTCAAGCTTCTTAATCAGGCGGAAGCAACCGAGTTTATGTGCTTGAAGGAACCGATTGATTCGGTTCACATCATTGAAAGCGGTGCCGTGCGCACGGTTATCGAGGCTGTCTTCGGCTATAACCGTTCGAGAGCCTGCGTGAAGTATATTATTTCAAGCAACGGTGAGCTGGAAACCGATATTAAGATGGAGTGGCTTGAAAAACAAAAGCTTGTCAAGCTCAACATTCCGACCGCCTTTGTGAATGCAAAGTGCATCGGCGAAGAGCCTTACGGCAGAGAAGAAATGCGTGATAACCTTGAAGAAAATGTCGCACACAAGTATCTCACGCTCTTTAACGACACAAACGCAATTTCCGTGCTGAACAAGGGTACTTACGGCTCTTCTCTTGAGGATGGTGCGCTGAAAATGACGCTCCTTCGCTCTCCGTCCTATTGCTCACACCCGATTAACGAAGAACATCCGACCATGCCGAAGGATCGCTTTATGCAGCACATTGAAATCGGCGAGCGTGAGTTCTGCTATAAGATTGTTGCGGGCGAAAAGGCCGAGATTCTCAATAAGAGCGCACGACTTGCTCAGCTCTATAATTCCGAGCCGATGTGCCTGTCGTTTTATCCGACGGGAATGGGTGAGTTGCCGAGTGAATCCGTTACGCTTGCGGATACCGATATTGTGCAGATGACCGCATTCAAGAAGGCGGAGGCCGGCAGGGGAAGCGTCATTCGCTTGTTTAACCCGACAGCGGATAAGCAGACGGCTACGCTGAAATTTAACGAAAAAACGGCTCGGGTCTGTTTCGGTAAGTATGAAATTAAAACGGTTCTGCTTGACGAAAACGGCTTTGCCGAAGCGGATATCATGGCATAAAATGCAATCGACTGCTTGATGTATCACCGTGCATCAATCAGTCGATTATTCGTTTTGAAAAAGGAAAAAGCCCTTAAGCAAACAATACTTAAAGGCTTTTGGCGGAGAGTTAGGGATTCGAACCC
>DNXM01000033.1:743-3541 GCA_003505905.1 Oscillospiraceae bacterium | reverse complement strand
ATGCAGTCGGCTCAAAGGGTGTAAATGTAACCGATGAGCTTGCCACCGACTTTGTTGTAACCACCACTGAAGGCACGGAGCGTATTGCACGCCTTGCCTACAATTACGCAAAAGACAACGGCAAAGACCGTGTTTCCATCATCACCAAAGCGAACATCATCAAGACGACGGATGGTAAATTCCTCAACATCTGCAAGCGTATCGGCGAAGAGTACCCCGACATCACGACCGATGAATGGTATATCGACATCACAACCGCAAAGCTCATCGACGAAAAACGCCGCAGAGATTTCAAGGTATTCGTTTTGCCGAACCTTTACGGTGATATCATCACCGACGAAGCAGCGGAATTCCAGGGCGGTGTCGGCACCGCAGGCAGTGCAAACATCGGCAAGAAATATGCCATGTTTGAAGCCATTCACGGCTCTGCTCCCCGCATGGTCAAAGAAGGCAGAGGCGCATACGCTGACCCCTGCTCCATGCTTCGTGCAACCGTCATGCTGCTCAACCACATCGGTTATCAAAGCAAAGCCTCCGCTTTGGAGCAGGCGCTTGATATCTGCATGATTACCGAAAAGAAGCTCGTCATCACAGGGCGTGAGGACGGATGCACCTGCGAGGAATTCGGAAATTACCTGATGGAAACCATTACGAATCTCAACAAATAATGAATCAATTGAGGTGACCTGCATGAAAAAGAAGCTGAAAATCGGTTGGAAACATCTTGCCACCGCCGAAACACTCAATGCACAGATTTGGACAACCAACTGTTTGCAGGCGGCGGAAATTGAGTTTCGTTTCAAGAAAAAGAACATTCGCAAATCAGCAAATTTGTATCACATTCCCCATGCGCATTTCAGCACCTTTGAAGTGAAAGCCAAGGATTACGATAAGGCAGTGGAAGCCATGAAAAATCTGCCCGAAAAGAATCGTACTGTTTTGCTGAAAACCGACGCAGACTATGCCGCTATTTTAACCGACTGAATGAACAGCAATGCACGAAAAAAGGACGGAAGCCTTGCCGAACCGACAAAGGCTTTCGTCCTTTTGGGATGGTTTTATTGTGCATTTCGTTTCAATCGGTTACCTTTTGCGCCTGCCAAGCCGAGGTGTGCAAGTGAAAGCGGATACATGAGCGATTTGAGAATTTGCGAAGGTGTTGTCGCTTGACTTCCGCCTTCAAAAGCCGCTTGTGTAATCAAGCCGCAACGGAAGAAATGCTCCAGCGCCCTCGGATTAGTGCGAAGCATCTGCCGTTTGAGCAGATCATCCGCCGTCAGCGATGCGCCGTAAACGGAAAGATAGGTGTTTTGGTAATTGAGCAAGCATTGCTCGGAAATCATTTCGCCGAAAGCGGCACTGTTTTTCACACATTCGCCCAAAATATGAGCCGCATCCATCGACAAATCAATGCCCGAACCGCTGAATGGATAGGTCATATAAGCACTGTCCCCAATGGCGGCATAACCGTCACACACGAACTTTTTCAACGGGCGTCGAATCGGAATCACGCCGAATCCGTCTGCAATCACATCGTCACCAATAATCGGATTGCTGCGCATGAGCGAATCGAGCGCACGGCGAAGCTTGGCCGGTGTCATCGGTTCGGTTCTGCCGACAAGCACATCCACCAGTTCTTCCTCGGTGTTGACCCAAGAAAGACCTTTTTCACCATTATGAAGCAAATAGGTGGCAAACGGGACTTCCGGCTGCGAAACATTTTTTCGCTTTCTAAAATAGGCACGGTAGGCATAGAACACATCATCCTCACCGTAATCCCGTTCAATGCCAAACAGCTTCGGCAACCGGCGGCGAAGCGGAGAATTAACGCCGAGCGCATCGACAACCAAATCCGCAAGCCACGACTTCCCCTGTGTGCGAACACCGATAACCCGATTCGCCGTGAAAATCGGCTCGGTTACTGCGGCTTCGAAGCAAAACGAAACACCGTTTTCTTCCGCACATTCCAACAGCATCCGATGCAATTCCCGACGGTCAAACAAAAAGAAGGATACCTGTGAACGGTCGGAAAGCAGCCTTGTTCCGCCGAAAGGACTGCAATAAAAGGTATTCTCATACTTGTGCACAAAGGCTTGGTCGAGTGTTTTTCCCGTCAAGCGCTCCGTTTGCTCACGGCAAATACAATCTTTCCACGGATATGCCAAATCGTTTTGGGCGGACTTGTCGAGAACCGTCACCATGTGTCCGCACCGACTTAATTCAATTGCGGCGGCAAGCCCTGCCACACCGGCACCGGCAACCAAAACATTTGCCACAATACATCACCCTTACAAATAATCATTCAATAACAATACCCTTTAAGTTTTCGCTTAAAGGGTATTGTTGCGTTATCGGTTATTTTTGGTCAATTATCGGAAGAGCATGAAACCAGCCCTTAAAAATGGCAAAGAAGCGGTCAAAAACGCCGTTTTTTACCTTGATATGCTCTACACCGCTCTCCTGCAACACCGTTTGCCCATCGGAAGCAATGAGCTTGATTTGAACGGAATAGGCAGCTGTTATTTTATCCTTGCGGTAGGTGTCAGCTGTGCCTTCATCATTCCCGTTGACAAACCAATGAACGGTCGAACCTTCGTAAATATCAACTGCTTCATAGTGAAGAATCACAGAAGCCTTGTATTCTTCGGTTCGGCTCTCACAATAGCCCAAAATGTTGATTACCGTGGTGTCGCACAGCTCAACGGTCACCTCGTAGCTTGTGCTCTTGCCCTGATACTGCACGGTGACGGTCTTCTTGCCGAGCGTGCGCAAATCGGCTTGAGCGGTAAAACCGCTTG
>DNXM01000033.1:0-693 GCA_003505905.1 Oscillospiraceae bacterium | reverse complement strand
GGTGATGTGCTTACTTGAGCCATCGTTATAAGCAAGCGTAAGCGTCAAACCGCTTGTATCCAAGCTTTCGCCCGTCGTATACATCCGTTTGGTCGGATAAGAAGAAATCGAAATGGATTGCAATTCAATCTTCTTGACTTCAACATCGAAGGAAACCGACTTTTCCAAATATGTGACGGTAATCGTCTGCTTTCCGTCTTTTGAAGGATCAAACGGACTGATTGTACAATCGTTCCAATCAATCGGCTCGGTCGATTGGTCGGTATATTTTGCCGCAACCGCCAAACCACTCAAATCAAGCGATTGACCGACAAAATAACTCAACTTCGTCGGCTTTGTAACAAGCACCAACGCCGAATAGCTCTTTTCAACGGTTACGGTAAAGGAAGCACGCTCACCGCAATACGACACAACAATCGTTTTTTGACCGACCGCTGAAGAGCTCCAGCCGGAAATCGTACACTCATCAAGCGGAACGATTTTTTGCGAACAGTTGGAATAGTATGCCGTTACGATAATTCCGTCCGTGTTCAGGGTTTCACCGATTTGATAGGTTGATTTCAAGTCCTTCGGCAAAGTCAGTTCAATGCGTTCAAGCACAACGCTCTCTAAATTTGTGTTGATTTGAACGGCAGGCACAACGCCGATATCGGTGCTCGAAACCGCCTTGCCGTCCATGCAGGAGCCATCCGC
>DNXM01000036.1:7855-8240 GCA_003505905.1 Oscillospiraceae bacterium | reverse complement strand
TGCAGCAGGTTCCAAATGCGGCGCTCGGTGCCGATTGCACCGTCAATCATGGTAGCATAAACGCTCAACGGGTTTTCGCCCGTGAGCAAAACGGTGACCAAGGCGCTGACCAAAAGGGCGGCGACCACGGAAGCGATGCGGATGAGCCAAGCCTTCCAGGCAGGTATGCCCGTGATGCGCTTGACAATGTGGATAAGCGGTTCGTGAACTTGTTTTTCGGGTTTAGCCATGGTTCGTTTCACCTCCGTCATGTTTGGTCATAAGAAGACCGACGTCTTCTTTGGTGGCGGTTCTTGCGTCAACAAGTCCCGTGATTTTGCCAGAGCCGATAACGGCGATACGGTCGCACAATTCAATCAGCACATCCAAATCCTCGCCGACAAAG
>DNXM01000036.1:3641-7717 GCA_003505905.1 Oscillospiraceae bacterium | reverse complement strand
GCGGCAATTTCACGGCCGACCAAAACCTTTTGGACATTACCGCCCGAAAGACGGCGTATGGGGGTGGTTGCACCGGGCGTGACAACCTCCAAATCACGGATGATGCGCTCTGCCAAGGTTTTCGGTGGCTTGCGCTCCAAGAAAACGCCCTTGCCCTTGCGGTAGCTTCGGAGCATGACATTATCAACGATATCCATGTTGCCGACCAAGCCCATGCCCAAACGGTCTTCGGGAACAAAGGAAAGACGCACGCCCAACTCACGGATTTGCATGGGTGTTTTGTTGCGCAGGTTGTCTTCTTCGCCCGTTTTCGGGTTGTGGTAGACGATACTGCCTTCGCTGAGCTTCTGCAAGCCGGCGATGGCTTCCAGCAACTCACGCTGGCCGCTGCCGGCAATGCCGGCGATGCCGAGAATTTCACCCGAACGAACGGTAAATGAAACATCGTCGAGCAGTTTCACGCCATCACGATTGATGCAGGTCAAATTGCGGATATCCAAACGGTCTTTCGGGTCAACCGGGTCATGGCGGTCAATGTTCAGGCTGACCTTCTTGCCGACCATCATTTCTGTCAATTCGCTCTCGTTGGTTTCGGCGGTGTTGACCGTGCCGATGTATTCGCCCTTGCGCAAAACGGACACACGGTCGGAAAGGGAAAGCACCTCGTGAAGCTTGTGCGTAATGATGATAATGGACTTGCCGTCCTCTCTCATGCGGCGCAGTATGGTGAAGAGCTTTTGCGCTTCCTGCGGTGTCAGCACGGCGGTCGGTTCGTCAAGAATCAGAATATCCGCACCACGGTAAAGCACCTTGATGATTTCGACGGTCTGCTTTTCGGAAACGGACATCTCGTAGATTTTTTTGTTGGGGTCGATGTCAAAGCCGTACTGTTCGCTGATTTTTTGAATCTTTTCGGCAGAACGCTTGATGTTGAACTTTTCTTCCTTCAAGCCCAAGACGATGTTTTCGGTGGCGGTGAAGACATCAACGAGCTTGAAGTGCTGGTGAATCATGCCGATTCCGTAGGAAAAAGCATCCTTTGGGGAGCGGATAACAACCTCGTTGCCGTTAATGAAAATCTGACCGTGGTCGGGATAGTAAATGCCCGAAATGATGTTCATCAGCGTGGTTTTTCCGCTTCCGTTTTCGCCGAGGATGGAAAGGATTTCGCCGCGGTTTACCGACAGATTGACATTTTTGTTTGCGACAATTCTGCCGAAAACCTTGGTGATGTTTTTCAGCTCAATGGCGGTGTTTGTACCCATTCGTTACCTCCTGTGTAATAAGGAATTTTCATGGTTTGAAACAAAATGAATCGGTTTGGATTCACATTCTTTCAAGCCGTAAAAATCAAATTAGGGGGCGGAGCATAGATTGGTATGCTCCGCCTCCGTTTATGTGCGAACCTTTTGATTAGAACTTTTCGTTGAGCAAGGTGATGCCGTCAATTCTCAAATCGAAGTAGGGAGCAGCACGCTTAACCGATTCGTTGAATGCGCCGTTCTCGATAACCTCGGTGTCGGGTGTGTAATTCTCATCCGTGTCAACATCTGCCATGTAGGTGTCAAGGGCTTTGCCGTTGACGGTGAAGGTGGATGTATCGAAAACCTTGAGCGAACCGTCGGCAAGCTTTGCCTTGGCGGCTTCGATTGCTTCTGCGGTGTCGGCTGCGGCAACCTTCTCGTTGATGTCGGTCAACTTAACAGAGCCTTCCGCAATGCCCTTGCACCAGTCGGTGTCGATGGCTTCGCCGTTGGCAACGCAGTTAATCATGTAGGTGAAGTAGGGAACCCAGTCAATCTTGGAAGAAATAAGGAAGGTGTTCGGGCAAGCATCAACGGTGCTGCCGTTGTAGGAAACATCGGGGATGCCGGCAACCTCACAAGCAGTGGGAGCACCCATGGAGTCGGCGTGCTGGCTGAGGAGCTTACAGCCGTTGTTGATGAGCTTGGTGGCGGCTTCCTTTTCGGCGGTTTCGTCATACCAGCTGCCGGTGAACTGAACTTCCATCGTTACGCTCGGGCAAACGGATTTTGCACCGAGGTAGAAAGAGGTGTAGCCGGAAATAACCTCTGCATAGGTGTAAGCACCGACATAACCCATCTTGGCTTCATCGGCGGTGAACTTACCGTTTGCAATCATTTCGTTGAGCTTCATACCTGCGGCAATACCGGCAAGGAAACGACCTTCGTAGATGGAAGCAAACACATTGTGATAGTTTGCAAGACCTTCGGTGTGAGCTCTGGTGCCGGTGGCGTGGCAGAACTGAACATCGGTGAATTCCTTGGCAGCCTGAATAACATAAGGCTCGTGACCGAAGCTGTCGGCGAATACGACATTGCAGCCGTGGTCGACAAGGTCGGCAGCTGCTTCATAGCATTCGTTGCCTTCGGGGGTGTTGACCTTGAAAAGGTACTCAACACCGAGTGCTTCACAAGCCTCTTTGGCGGCGTTGATGAAGTTCAGGTCGTAGGTTGAGTTTTCGTCATGCAGGCAAATGAAACCGACCTTAACGGTCGCTTTCTTTGCTTCGTCTGCGGGCTTGTCCGTGGAGCCGCAGGCGGCAAAACCGAAAACAAGAGCGAGTGCGAGAAGAAGTGCGAGAAGTTTTGTGATTTTCTTCATGGGGTTACCTCCGTGTAAAAAATATTCTTTATCTTAAATCGTCCGGAGAGGCGAACACGATTTTTCCGCCTTCCATGGATTTGATAACAGCCAAGCTTTCCAAATCACAGCCCTTTGCAAGCAGTTTGCTGCGACCGTTTTGGAACCCTTTTTCAACGGCAATGCCGATGCCCGCAAGGGTTGCGCCGGCTTGCGCAATTAAATCGAGCAGACCGAGGGATGCATTTCCGTCCGCCAAAAAGTCGTCGATAATCAGGACACGGTCATCTGCCGTGAGATAATCCTTGGATACGCCGACGGTGGTGGTGATACCCTTGGTGTAAGAGTAAATATCGGCGGTGTAAAGGTTGCTGCCGACATTGCGGTGCATACCCTTTTTGGCAAAAAGAACAGGCACAGAGAAATATTGCGCGGCAATGCACGCAATCCCTATGCCCGAAGCTTCAATCGTCAAAATTTTCGTAACATTTTTGCTGCCGAAAAGTCTGTGGAATTCTTTGCCCATTTCGTTGAGCAAATCCACATCAATCAGGTGATTGAGAAACATATCAATTTTCAAAATATCATCGCCGATTACTTTGCCTTTTTCTACGATGTAATCTTCTAATAGCTTCATTTCCGTTCACCTCGATGTGTAATTTCGGCTGCCAATCAGTGTCAAATCGCCGACCGCAAATAATAGGCTTATTATAAGACAAAAAATGAGCAGAATCAAGTTTTTTTCCGTTTTCTGCGAATTGCACATAGAATCATTCCAATGCGTCAATTGCTTGTTTATTTTGCTGTGATACATATTCTTCAATAATTGTGCATAATCTGTCTTGCTTGGTTTCTTGAATGCGAACAAAATTTCTCCTGTTTTCGACCGAAGTCCCAAAAAAGGAACTCAAAACGCTGAAAAATACGAACATTTGTGTTGACAAATGCAAGAAATCGGCTATAATGAGAGTTGTAAGGAACAAATGTTCCGAAAAAATTCAAAATAGATTCAAAAGGAGATAATAACCATGCTTGCTATTACTGCTGAAATTTTGTTTGCCGCCCTTCTTCTTGTTGGTGTGTGGAACCGTGAAAAACTGATTGCTTTTGAAGCGCATCTGTCGGATTGCCTTGCCAAATGGGTTGCCGGCATCATCATGCGCCGCAGAGCGGTACGCATTCGCAAAGCCCGTGCGCTTCAGGCTCGTCAGGCACAACAGGTTCGCCGCCCTGCGCTTCATGTCGTTGAGGGCTGCAAAGGCTCCGGTTCCAATCGTTCGATTGCTTAAGTTCTTCTTGCTTTTTCGTGTTTTTTGTTCACCGCTTTTCGATTGAGGTCGGAGAGCGGTGAAAAACTTTTTGGGAAAATATGAAAAAATGCTTGACAAGTGAGGTTGGGATGAGTATAATAACAACTGTTGTTGATGCGGATGTAGCTCATCTGGTAGAGCGCCACCTTGCCAAGGTGGAGG
>DNXM01000036.1:0-3609 GCA_003505905.1 Oscillospiraceae bacterium | reverse complement strand
TTCGAGCCTCGTCATCCGCTCCAAAGACGCCCTTTGTCCTCGGACAGAGGGCGTCTTCTTAATTATGTAATATGGGGTGCATGGTGTGACTTATTTAATTCCGCTTGTTTGTTCGCTGTTGTTTTCGTTCCAATTTGTGTTCAACAAAAAATATGAGGGGCGCATGGGTCAATCGCTGAAATCCTCGGCATATCTGTTGGCGGTAATCAGCGCCGTTGCGATTGTGATTGTGCTGACAATCAACCGTTTTCGCTTTGCGTTTTCGCTTTATTCGCTCGGCATGGCGGCTCTGCTTGCGGCGATTTCAATTGGCTGTACCGTTTTCGGTTTGCGTGCCATGCATTTGGGGAGCTTGTCGATATACACCCTGTTTCTCATGCTTGGCGGAATGCTGTTGCCCTCCGTTATGGGCGTTGCAGTGCTGCATGAAGAAATGGGCTTGCCCCGTAAGCTTGCGTTTTTGCTTATTACCGTTGCACTTGCTCTGCCTGTGCTGGACCGCAAGAACCGCAAGAAAGGCTCAGCTGTGTTTTATGTGCTGTGCTTTGTCTTGTTTTTGCTCAACGGGTCGAATTCCTGCGTGACCAAGCTTCACCAAATCAATGCACAGGCGGTGGATAGCAACAGCTTTTTAACCATGCTCTACGCTGTCCAAATGCTCACCGGTTTGATTTATCTGCTCTTCTCCAATACGGGGCGGCGCAAGACATTGTCACTGGATTGGAAAAGCGCTTCCTACGGCATCGGCTATGCGCTGGTGAATTCAGTGGCGTGCTTTGCCAATGTGTCGGTTGCCAAGACCTTGCCCGCATCGTTGCAGTATCCGTTGCTCACAGGCGGCACCATCTTGTTTTCCGCCCTTTGCGGTTGGATTTTGTTTAAGGAAAAGCCGAATGCTTACACGACCGTCGGCATTGTGCTGGCAGTCGGAGCCACGGTGCTTTATGCGCTTTGATTTCTCTTTCTATTGTATTTATATAGGGGTTAGACGAGATGACACTCAAAAATCTTGAAATCGGGAAGTCTGCGATTGTGACGACAGTCGGCGGTGAAGGCTCACTGCGTCAGCACTTTTTGGATATGGGCATTTTGCCCGGCACCCAAGTGACGCTGATGAAGTATGCTCCGATGGGCGACCCGATGGAGCTGCGGATTCACGGCTATGAGCTGACGCTGCGCTTGGATGACGCCGAAAAAATCGGTATTGAACCGATTGAAAATCAAAAAGAGCGTGAGAATACGGCGAAAGAAAAGAAAAAGCTTGTCGACCGTTCGCCAACGGAGCATCCCGGCTTCGGAGAAACCGGTAAATACCATGCGAAGACGGATGAAAATCCGCTTCCCAAGGGAACAACGCTCACCTTTGCGCTGGCAGGCAACCAAAACTGCGGAAAAACAACGCTTTACAATCAGCTCACCGGCTCGAATCAGCACGTGGGCAATTTTCCCGGCGTGACGGTGGACCGCAAGGACGGTGTCATCAAAGGCAATCCCGACACGCTTGTGACGGATTTGCCCGGTATTTATTCGCTTTCGCCCTACACAAGCGAAGAAATTGTTTCCCGTCAGTTTATTCTCAACGAAAAGCCGAAGGGCATTATCAATATCGTCGATGCAACGAACATTGAGCGGAATTTGTATTTGACGCTTCAGCTCATGGAGCTGGAAATTCCGATTGTGCTGGCTGTGAACATGATGGACGAAATGCGCGGCAACGGCGGCACGATTTTGGTCAACGAGATGGAGCAGCTGCTCGGCATTCCCGTGGTGCCGGTTTCGGCGGCAAAAAATGAGGGCGTGGACGAATTGGTTCGCCATGCGGTTCATGTCGCCAAGTATCAGGAGCGTCCGGGTCGCACCGATTTTTGTAAAAATGATGCGCAGGGCGGTGCGGTTCACCGCTGTTTGCACAGCATTATGCACTTGATTGAGGATCATGCCGAAAGAGCGAAAATCCCCGTGCGTTTTGCGGCGAGCAAGCTGGTTGAGGGCGATGAAATTGTACTCGAAGCATTAAAGCTTTCTCAAAATGAAAAGGAAATGATTGACCACATCATTCTGCAAATGGAGCAGGAGCGTGGGCTTGACCGATCCGCCGCCATTGCGGATATGCGCTTCCGTTTCATTCGGGAGGTTTGCGAGGCTTCCGTTGTGAAACCGAAAAAGAGCAAGGAGCATATCCGAAGCGAAAAAATCGACCGAATTTTAACAGGCAAGTATACGGCGATTCCGTCGTTCCTTGCCATTATGGGTCTGGTGTTTTGGCTGACCTTCAGCGTCATCGGTGCCGCATTGCAGAATTTGTTGGAGCTTGGCATTGACCGCTTGACGCAGGGCGTGGACGGCTTGCTGACGGCATGGAAAGTCAGCCCGATTTTGCATTCCTTGCTCATTGACGGTATTTTCAACGGTGTCGGCAGTATTTTGAGCTTTGTGCCGATTATCGTGATTTTGTTCTTTTTCCTCTCGTTGCTGGAGGACAGCGGATACATGGCTCGTGTGGCCTTCGTCACCGATAAGCTTCTGCGCAAAATCGGTCTTTCGGGGCGCAGTATTGTGCCGATGCTCATCGGCTTCGGCTGCACCGTGCCGGGCGTTATGGCGAGCCGCACATTGCCGTCCGCCCGTGACCGTAAAATGACGATTATGCTCACGCCCTTTATGAGCTGCACGGCGAAATTGCCTGTTTACGGCTTCTTGACGGCGGCGTTTTTTCCAAAACACAGCGGTTTGATTATGGTCGGGCTGTATCTGTTCGGTATTTTGACGGGCATCTTGGTTGCACTGGTTTCCAAGGCAACGGCTTTCCGGGGCGAAGCGATGCCGTTTGTGATGGAACTGCCGAATTACCGTATGCCCGGTGCGAAGAATGTGACACATTTGTTGTGGGAAAAGGCGAAGGATTTTATTCAGCGCGCCTTTACCGTTATTTTCTTGGCTTCCGTCATCATTTGGTTTTTGCAGAGCTTCGACTTCACGCTTCACACCGTGAGTGATTCGAAGGACAGCATTTTGGCGGTGATTGCGGGCACGGTTGCGCCTGTGTTTAAACCGCTCGGCTTCGGCGATTGGCGTGTGATTACCTCGCTGATTGCCGGCTTTATGGCAAAAGAAAGCGTGGTTGCAACGCTCTCCATTTTGATTGGTTCTACGACCGGCTTGACCGCCGTTTTGACTCCTCTTGCAACCGCATCCCTGCTGGTGTTCTGCTTGCTCTATACGCCCTGTGTGGCGGCGATTGCCTCCATTCGCCGTGAATTGGGCGCTTGGTGGGCAGTCGGCGTTGTGGTTGGGCAGTGCGTGCTTGCGTGGATTGCCGCCTTTGCGGTGCAATGCCTGCTGCGGCTGTTCTGCTGATTACAAACAAAATATGAGGGCGACTGCGTCGAAGCTTTGACGCAGTCGCCCTTTTGGTTGCTGTGGTTTGTTATTTAACGGGGATATATCCGTTTTTGTTATTTTTGAAAGGTAATGAAAAGCATGGAACCGCTTTCGATTGTTTTTGGAAGCGGAATTTTAACCCATTCGCACTTTTCGTTGACCGTCCAGCATTCGACAACATTGTAGTCCCCAGCGTCAATTTCGAGCTTTCTGTCCCTTTTTTCCGAA
>DNXM01000172.1 GCA_003505905.1 Oscillospiraceae bacterium | reverse complement strand
CCACAACGGTTGAGGAAACCACAACCGCAGAAGAAACTACACCGGCACCCACAACGGAAGCACCGACCACGCAAAAAGTAACCACAACCAAAAAGGCGACTGCTACCCAAGCGGCCACGACCAAGGCGGCGATGAAAGCTCCCACCGAAAAGGCGGAAATTCTCAAGGTGTTTAACGAAGCTTCCGCAAAGGTTGTTTCCGCAAAGCCCGGCTTCTCCAAAACCGTGGTGACCACCGTACCGAGCCTTGAAATGGGCGCACTTGCCAAGATAAAAATTGTTCGTGAAACCATTTCAAGCTTCTTGGGCGAAGGCTCTTCCAAGGTGAGTGTTGCCAAAGGGAAATCCAACTCGGCGCAGTATGTGAAAAGCGCGCTCACGGCGTCCGATTTGACGAAAGCAACCTGCAAGCTCAGCGCAGACGGTAAGACCTACGACATCGTTTTGACCGTAAAGAATGAGAAAAATCCGCTCAAGGGCAAGAGCGCTTTGGGTCGTTTCACCAATGACTATAAAGATGCCGCCGAAATCAAAAAGGGCTTGGATGAAGCAGGTGTTACGCTTGATTCGCTGACCATGACCACCACCTCCGTTGTCATCACCGCAAAAGTGGATGCCGCAAGCGGTCAGTTCACTTCTTTGAAGTATGAAATCAAGACCGATGCGAAAATGACCAATGTCAAATATACCGTTGCCCGTGTGAAAGAGGCAACCGGAAAGATGGTCAACTCCGTGACTTTTTCGGGCTTTAAGTACTGATTTTCATCAACACAAACGGATATTTTGTTTATTAACCGCCGCTGAAACGACTTCACGGCGGTTTTTTTGCGCACTTTTATGAAATCGTTGCAATTTTGTTGACAAAATATGTACAATTGGTTATAATGCAGACAGCAAAAACAAATAAATTTGAAAGGATTTTTTCACATGAAGAACAACATTCGCAAGATTCTCGCAATCACTCTTGCCCTGACCTCCATCCTCGCTTTCTCTTCCTGCGGCAAGCAAGAAGAAGCTCCGACCGAAGCTGAAACAACGGTTGCCGAAGCAACCACGGTTCTTGAAGAAACTACGGTCATTGAGGAAACCACCGTTGCGGATGAAACAACGACTGCCGAGGCAACGACTGTTGCCGATGAAACCACTGTTGCGGATGAAACCACAACCGAGGCAACCAAAGGCTTGAACTCCACCAACATCGAAGAAGTTGTTGCCTATTACAATGCAGCTTATGCCAACACCAAAAAGGCTCCCACCGGTCAGCAGACCATGAAGCTTGACGGCGACATCACCGGCGACGGTGCTATCGGCGCAATCCTCAAGGTTCTTTCTCCGGCAGCCGAAAAGGCTCTTGCCAAGAATTCCACCGCAACCCATAATGTTCCCGGTCATCCGCCCATCAAGGCTTCCGATGTTTCCAAGGCAACCGCAACCTCCAAGAACGGTGTGACCACCATTGACATCCAGCTCAAGAGCCAGACCGACGGCGCAAGCGCAAGCGATAAGGATGGTCCCGTCGGCAGAGGTGTCGGCACGCTCGGCAACATCGAGGGTGCTCTCAGCGAGCTTGGTGCGGAAATCACCGAAGGCAGAGATACCGTTAAGCTGACCTATAACAACGCTTACTTTAAGTGCACGGTTGACGAAAACACCAACACCATCACAGGCGGTAAGTGGCACTACACCGTTAATGTTCTTGTCGGCAACGCAAAAGCAAAGCTCGGTATTCCGCTTACGCTCAAGAACCTCAAGGCAAAGATTGACTACACGGTTGCTCTTTAATTTGAACAAAACACAAGTGCAGGGCGTAAAAACCCTGCACTTTTTTCGCTTTCGTTTACGATTGCATTTTCTTATGTTATAATGGAACAAATCACCGAGAAAGGGTGGAAAACAAAATGGAAAAAATTCGTGTCGGCATTATCGGAACGGGCGGTATCAGCCATTGCCATATGCAGGGTTACAAAGAGCTTGATTATGTGGAAGTGGTTGCCTGCTGCGATATTGACGAAGAAAAAGTCAAAAAATATGCTGTACAGTATGATGTGCCTCGTTATTACACGGACTGCCGAGAAATGATGGAAAAGGAAGAGCTTGACTGCGTGAGCGTTTGCACCTGGAACAGCGCCCACATGGAATGCACGATTGCTGCGCTGGACGGCGGAGCAAATGTAATTTGCGAAAAGCCCATGGCGATGAATGCCGAGCAGGCGCAGAAAATGAAGGATGCCGCCGAGCGCAACGGCAAGCTTTTGCAAATCGGCTTTGTTCGCCGCTTCGGCTGCGATGCCGATACCTTCTTTTGGTTCAAAAACGAAGGCATGGTCGGCGATGTTTACTACGCAAAAGCGCAGTATCTCCGCCGTGACGGCTGCCCGGGCGGTTGGTTCAAAGACAAAGCTTTTTCGGGCGGCGGTCCGCTGATTGATTTGGGTGTTCATGTTATTGATTTGACCCGTTATCTGGCAGGTAACCCGAAGCCGGTCGAAGTGTTCGGCGTGACCTATGATAATCTCGGTCCCAACCGTGCAGGCGGCGGTCAGATGGCATGGAATGCATCCGATAAATCAGAGCATCCGTACACCGTTGAGGATTTGGCATCCGCTATGATTAAGTTTGATAACGGTTTCACTTTGCAGGTGGAGGCTTCCTTTAATATTAACATTCCCCGTGATGTCGGCTTTGTGACGATGTTCGGCACCAAGGCAGGCGTCAACATTGCCGATAAGGTTGAGCTTTACACCGATGCGGCGGGAATGTATGTGGATATTACGCCGACGGGCAAAACGGGCTTTGACTTTCAAGGCGCATTTCATGCCGAAATTGCCGGCTTTGTCGATGCCGCCATGTGCGGCGGCGAATGCCGTGCCTGCGCCGATGACGGCGTGGAGCTGATGAAAATTATTGATGCCGTTTACGAATCCGCCAAGGTCGGACACTCCGTTTCCATTTCGTAATACAACGAAAATTTCAGCCCCATATCCGAAGAAATTTCGGGTACGGGGCTGTTTGCTTTTTTATTTGCTTTCTTCACGGATTACGCCGCGGCGGATTTTTCCGCTGATGGTTTTTGGCAGTTCTTCCACAAATTCAACCACACGGGGGTATTTGTAGGGAGCGGTGCGCTCCTTGACATAATTTTGAATTTCCTTTTTCAGCTCTTCCGTGCCGACCGAGCCTTTCGTCAGCACAATGGTTGCCTTGACGACCTGACCTCTTACCGGGTCGGGTACGCCGGTGATGGCACATTCCAACACATAGGGCAGCTCCATGAGCACGCTTTCAATTTCAAACGGTCCGATGCGGTAGCCGGAGGACTTAATCAAATCGTCCGTTCGTCCGTAGTACCACAGGAAGCCGTCTTCGTCACGCCATGCCATGTCGCCTGTGTGGTAGCGGTCATCGTACCAGGCTTCGGTTGTTTTTTCATCGTCCAAATAATAGCCGACAAACATACCGTAGGGGAATTTCTTCTTTGTGTTCAGGCAGATTTCGCCGACTTCGCCGACCTTGGTTTCTTCACCGTCAGCGTTAATCAGCTGAATGTCAAACTGCGGTGTCGGCTTGCCCATGGAGCCGGGTCGGATTTCCGCACCAATCAAATTCGCAACCGTCAGCGTGGTTTCGGTTTGACCGAAGCCCTCGTGAATCATCAAGCCCGTTGCGTTTTTGAATTGCTCGTATACCTCTTCGTTAAGCGCTTCGCCGGCGGTGGTGGCGTGCTTGACGCTGCTGAAATCGTACTTGGTCAAATCCTCTTTGATGAAGAAGCGGTACATCGTCGGCGGTGCGCAGAAGGTTGTAATATGGTAGTCGTGGAACATCGGCAGGATTTCGGAGGCGTGGAAACGGTCAAAGTCATAGGTAAATACCGCCGCTTCACACAGCCATTGCCCGTAAAGCTTGCCCCAAACGGCTTTGCCCCAGCCCGTGTCGGAAATGGTGAAGTGCAGTCCGTCCGGGTCAACATTGTGCCAATAGCGGGCGGTGACAATGTGACCGATGGGGTAAGCGAAGCTGTGGGTGGCAATTTTGGGGTAGCCGGTTGTGCCCGAGGTGAAGTACATGAGCATCTTGTCACGCACATTGTGGTTGGTCGACCGTGGGAAGTGAGCGGAGGCGTTGGCAATTCCCTCGTCAAAGTTCAGCCAGCCTTCTCGATTGCCGTTGACGCAAAGCTTAAATTCAAGCGTCGGGCTTTCCTTGTGCGCTTCGTCAATGAAATCACGCACTTCGCCGTCGCTTGTGGCAATGACGGCACGCACCTTGGCGGCGTTGAAGCGGTAGGAAAAGTCTTTTTCGGTGAGTTGATTGGTGGCGGGAATGGCGATTGCGCCGATTTTATGCAGGGCGTTGATGGCAACCCAAAACTGCCAATGACGCTTGAGAACAAGCACCACACGGTCGCCTTGTTTAATGCCCAGGGAAGTCAAATAGTTGGCGGCTTGGGAAGAAAGCACCGACATATCACGGAAGGTGAAGACACGCTTTTCCTTGTTTTTTGAAAGCCAAACCATGGCGGTTTTGTCCGGCTTTTTCGTGCCGAGCTCGTCCACCACATCGAAAGCAAAGTTGAAGTTTTCGGGAACATTGAAGGAAATATCGGTCAGCAAGCCCTTTTCGTTGACCGTTTCGTTGACAAAGCGCTTGTAGAGCAGCTCGTTGTCGGTCACTTCGACTGCCTCGCTGATTTCGGGAAGGCTTTGTGCGGAAACGGGGTTGTTTCCTTTGACAACAACGCTGATGAATTGACAGTTTTCACCGTCAATGGCGACCATGCCGTGGGGCAGGGAGGAGTTGAGCAGCATTTTATCGCCCGGTCCGAGGATTTCGGTGTGTTCGGCGATTTGCACCTTCAGTCGACCGCTGATGATGTATTCAAATTCCTGACCGTCGTGCTGGGTGCAGGCAATAGGAGCATTTGCAAGCTTTTCGCTGTACTTGGCGGTAACCAAAAACGGGAAAAGCTTGCAAAT
>DNXM01000025.1 GCA_003505905.1 Oscillospiraceae bacterium | reverse complement strand
GTTTCATGTTTCCTCCTCATTCCACACCCCGATAATATAATCCACGGGTGAATTCACCCTGTGCCGGTGCTTCGGTGCGGTATTGCTCCAGCACCTCGGCACATTCTTCTGCCGTTTCGGTTGTAAAATACAACACGGCAAAATCGGTCATATCGGTTTCTTTTTTTCGGTCTGCCAAATAAATCGGTCGGGAATTGAACACCTGCGAATAGCCGTCAAAGCACCGCACGGGGAATGAAATACCCAATCGGTCGGTCAAGCTTCTTGATCGCCCGCATTTCGCACAGTCCGTTCCGTTTTTAATCGGGCAATTTCGGGTCGTCATCAACGGCAATCTGCCGTAGGTAATCAAGCCGCGCCCGATTTCACCGCCCAAGTCAGCCACCTGCCGCAGGGTCATTTCGGGCGATAGAATCACCGCTTTTGCGCCGAGGTCCTCGGCGTGAAGAATCGACAGCGTGTTGAACACATTACTGCCCAAGCCGAGCATGAAATCCATTCCGCACTCCTGCGCCAAGGCAACACCGTCAAGCGTTGCTGCACAAAGGCAGGTAATCCCCTTTTCTTTGGCGGACAGGATTTGTTCCCGCACTTTTTCTTCCCTGCCGAAAAAAACAGTCGGCAATTCGGCAATCACATTTTTGCCGTTCATCGGCTGTGCCTGTGCGAGCGGAAGAATAAAGTTTTTCACATCTGTGGAAAGGTTTTCCACTTGAGAAATCGTTGAAAAACGGGCAAAAACGGCTGTTTTATTCACCTTTTTCACCGTGTTTTTCACATTCAGTGGTGAAAAAGTATGCATTTTTGTCTGCTCAATTTCCGCATACAAAGCTTCCAATGCCTGCCGCCGCAACGCATTGATTGACGAAAGCGGAAGTGAAATATTTTCATCAATATCCAAATCAAGCACCGTCACTTCAAACGGCGTGCCGCCGCATTTGCGAAGCTGGTTTTCGATTTTTTCTTTGGTCAAAGGCACCTTTTCCGCCTTGACCGCCTCCGTATCGCCCTGCACAAACACGGTTTTTCCGTTCGCCTTAACCGAAAGCGAAGCGGTTTCGCCCTCATAGGCGCAGAACATCATTTCCACCCCGACACGGGGCGTTTCTTTTTCGTATAAGTGATGCAATTCCTTGAGCACGGGCTGTGCGGCGGTCACATCCTCCTTGCGGCGTGTGCCGAACATATCCCGACCGAGCGCACCGTCTAAATAGCCTTTTGTGAAGCCCGAGCGTGAAAACACACTGCGCAGCTGTTCCTGCAAAACAGGGTCGGTTTCACCGTCCCGAGCCTTGCGGCAGGCGGTCACGGCGGCGGCAACATATTCGGGGCGTTTCATGCGCCCTTCGATTTTGAACGAGCAGACACCGGCTTGGCTCAAACGGGCGATATATTCCGTTGCCGACAAATCCTTTAAGCTCAAGTCGTTCCCCGTTCCGCCCGGTGCGGCAAAGGGCAAACGGCACGGCTGTGCACAAAGCCCTCGGTTGGCACTGCGGGAACCGAGCATGGCGCTCATCAGACATTGCCCGGACACGCTCATGCAAAGCGCACCGTGAATAAAAACCTCCAGCTCAATCGGGGCGTGTGCGGCAATCGCCTCAATCTCGGTCAGCGACAGCTCACGGGACAAAACCGCACGGGTAAACCCAAGCTCGGCAAGCTTTTTCACGCCGGCGAGCGTATGCACCGACATTTGGGTGGATGCGTGAATCGGCATGGTCGGCGCACAGCTTTTCACAAGACGAAAAACGCCCAAATCCTGTACGATTAGGGCGTCAACACCTGCTTGACACGCCTGACGAATGGCACGCTGAGCCGCATCGGCCAGCTCCTCATCCGAAGCAAGCGTGTTAAGCGTCATATGTACTTTCACGCCGTGGGCATGACAGTATGCCACGGCTTTTTTCATTTCTTCACCGTTGAAATTGCTTGCATTCCTGCGTGCATTCAGCTCCCGACCGCCGAGATAAACCGCATCGGCTCCGCACCGAACGGCGGCTTCGACGGCTTCATAGGTTCCCGCCGGGGCTAAAATTTCAGCCGAGCTTTCCCTGAACATTCTGCAGCTCCCTTGTCAGCCTCTCCACTTCACGCCTTGCGATTTCCGCATCCATCTTTGAATGTGCGGAATCCTCAAGATATTCCTTGATTTGACTGCGCAGGTTGTCGGCACTGACCTCTGCCTTTTTGCACTGGTCGGCATAGTCCAACGCCACCAAAATAGCGGCCTGTGTCACGGAAAGACGGCTGTTTTCACGCAGGGTCTTCGTCAACACGGCATCCAGCTCATCGCCCAAAGCAAGAACATACTTCGGGTCATCCTCGGTGGTGATGGCATAATCTGCGCCGCAGATATTCAGTCTGACTCTGTTTTTCTCCATAATAATCCGCTCCTTATTTTTATAAACGGTTTATTTTCGTTTATTATATCCTATTTTTCGTTCCGATTCAAGCCCGAAATAATACTTCCGCTCAATCAGGTTGACGGTCGGCAACCAACTGTTGTTTAAGCTCCTCCAGCGAGTCGAATTTCCGCTCGCTACGCTTGTAGCGGCACAGCCGTACTTCCACGTGCTGCCCGTACAAGTCACCGTCATAATCAATAATATGAGTTTCACTGCGCTGTTCGTTGCTTTCAAAGGACGGTCGGCACCCGATATTTGTTACCGAGCGGCGCCACACACCGTCCACAAGTGTCTGCGACGCATAAACGCCGTATTTCGGCACGAGCATTTCCTCGGGGAAAAGCTGATTGATGGTCGGGCAATTCAGCACCGTACCGCCGATATGATCGCCGTGCACGACCTCAAACCGATAGCCGTACGGATGACCGAGCATTTCTTCCGCTCGCTCCACCTCGCCGTGCGCCAATGCCTGACGAATGGCAGTCGAGCTAACCACCGACCCGTTCAGCGTTTGCGGCTCAATCTCGTTGAGCACCACGCCGTTTTTTTCACACAGCTCACGCAGCAGCTCTGCGTTTCCGCTCCCCTTCACGCCAAACCGATAATTAAAACCGCAGCAGAGCGAAGCGGCATGAAGTTGTTTGCAAAGCACCGTTTCAAAAAAGTCCGCTGGGGACATATCTTTCACGGTCAAAAAATCCACAACAGCCACTTCAACACCGAGTTGCTCCAACTTATCTCGCTTGTATTCAAAGCTCATCAACCGCTTGGCAGATGTTTTGCCAAGCACTTGAGCCGGTGCCGGCTCAAGCAAAAGCACACATGGCTTGTGACCCTGTCGGGCAAAGGAGCGTGCTCGGTCGATAACCGCCTTGTGACCTCGATGCAGTCCGTCAAAACTGCCGAGTGCGATTGACCTTTTGCTGTCCATTCTTATATTTCCTTATATCTGTATGGTGCGTGTGCTTCTCATTCGCCGAGTACACGCTTAATTGTCATTTCTTCGCTCTCGGGTGCGATTTCGCCCAAGCCCAAAAACCTGCCTTCGGGGGACAACACCTGATACAGTCCGTTGCCCTGCAAGCCGTGCAGGCGTTTGACATCCAATTCGCCGCCGCAGCAAAAGCGTTTGGCCTGCGCCGCCGTCACCGTCACCTTCGGGTAAATCAAAAGCGACTCAAGCGGCACCACGCAGGATTCGTTCACCTCATCAAGTGTCACGCATTGACCGATTTCGACTCCGTGCGCTACGGTTCGCCGTAAAGAAGTCATCACCGCACCGCCGCCGAGCCGCTCGCCGATGTCGGCAATCAGCGAACGAATGTAAGTGCCTGCGGAACAGGAAACGCCAATCGAAAACTCCTGTGTTTCTTCATTCGCTTCGGTCAATGTCAACTCGTGAATCGACACCCGTCGGCTTTCCCGCTCGATTTCGATTCCCCTGCGTGCCAAATCGCACAGCTTCTGCCCGTCTTTTTTCAAAGCGGAATACATCGGGGGAATCTGTTCGATTTCGCCACGGAACATCGGCAAAACCGCCTCCACCTGTTTGCGGGTGAATTGCGTTTGAGTCTGCGTCAAAACCGTACCCTCGGTGTCAAGCGTGTCCGTTGTCATTCCCAAGCGGAACGATGCCTCATACGCTTTGTCGTGGGACGGAATAAAATCAATGAATCGGGTCGCACCGCCGAGCATGACAACCAGCACACCGGTTGCCATCGGGTCGAGCGTGCCTGTATGTCCGGCTTTTTTTAAGCCGAGCGCACGGCGCACACGGTTCGCCGCCGAAAAGGAAGTCATACCGGCAGGCTTATCCAAAAACACAGCACCTGTCATAAACATTCCTCAATTGCGGCAAGCAGTTTGACCTTGGCCTGCGCCAAATCCGTGCCGAGCTGACAGCCTGCGGCATTCTTGTGTCCGCCACCGCCGAGCTTTGCGCAAATCTGCAAAGCGTCAACGGGATTACGACTGCGCACCGACGCCTTAAAGCTGCCGTCCGAGCGTTCCCGAATGGTGACGCCGACCATCACGCCCTCAATTTGACGAGGCAGAGAGGCGATGGCGTCGCATTCGCTTTCGTCCGAACCGCTTTTGGCAAACATCTCCTTGGTTACCGTGATGATTGCACAGCGGTCGTCCAAAAAATATTCCATGCTTTCGAGTGCAAGCCGTTCAAGTGCGGCATAGGTTTTGGTTTTGGTTTCAAACATCGCCATGTTGATGCCTGCGGCATCGGCGCCGCAATTCATCAAGTGAGCCGCCGTGTTGTGCGTGCGAGCCGTCACATTGGCGTAACGAAAACACCCTGTGTCGGTCGTAATACCCGTAAACAAACAGTCGGCGATTTCCTTGGTAATCGGTACCTTCAGCTCCTGCGCCACGGCAACGATAATCTCCGCCGTTGCAGCTGCCGCCGCATCCACATAGGTGTATTCGGCAAAAAGTCTGCTTGAACCGTGATGGTCCAAGCTGAGATGAACTTTTTCGCCGTAGATTTCTCTTATATCGGTTCCCATCAAAGACGGGTCGGCAATATCCACCGCCACAACCGTCTGCTCCTCAAATTCTTCGTCTTCTACCATGAGATAGCGAAACTTTTTCGGAACCTCGTCCCTGCACCGCACATTGGCTTTTTTGCCCATGGCACGCAGTATACGGCACAAGCCATAGCCGGAACCGAGGGTATCCCCGTCGGGATGCTCGTGGCAGAGAATGATGTAGTTGTCATGCGCCGCCAAAAACGCTGCGGCTGAACCGATATCCACGATCATACGATCGCCTCCGTATTATTCTTCCGTTCTTTTTTCGGATAAATCGTTGAGCATACGGGCAATACTCATGCCGTGCTCAATGGAATCATCCGCTACAAAGTTAATTTCGGGGGTCTTGCGCAGGTGAAGCCGCTGACCGACCTCACGGCGAATAAAGCCGCCTGCACTCTTCAAGCCCTTGACCGCTTCTTTCGCTGCGTCAATTCCCTCCAAGGCGCTGACATAGGCTTTGGCGTAGGACAAATCGTGAGAAACCTCAACACGAACCACCGTCAAAAGCTTATCCTTCACCCGAGGGTCCTTGATATCTTCCCGAATGATTGCAATGATTTCACGCTTAATATCTTCCGCAACACGGTCTGCTTTATATCCTGCCATAATTATTCACGATACTCCTCAACAACAAAGGCTTCGAAAATATCGCCGAGCTTAATGTCGTTATATTTGTTGAGTACGATACCACATTCGTAGCCCTGATTGACTTCCTTAACATCGTCCTTGAAGCGTTTGAGAGAACCGATATCGTCCTCGGTAATCACAATGCCATCACGCACCAAACGGATGCGGGAGTTGCGGGTAACTTTGCCGTCCAGCACATAACAGCCCGCAACATTGCCGACGGAAGAAATGGTAATAACATTACGCACTTCGATTCTGCCCTGCTCCACTTCACGGGTCTTGGGTGCAAGCATACCCTTGATGGCTGCTTGAATTTCTTCAATGCAGTCGTAGATGATGCGGTACATACGCATTTCCACGCCGTCACGCTCCGCATTTTGAGCGGCAACGGGGTCAGGACGAACATTGAACCCGACAATGATAGCGTTGGATGCGTTCGCCAGCATAACATCGCTTTCGCTCACCGCACCGACACCGCTGTGAATGACACGGACACGCACTTCGTCGTTGGAAAGCTTTTCGAGGTTCTGCTTAACGGCTTCCGCCGAGCCCTGAACATCCGCCTTGACAACAACATTCAAATCCTTCAGCTCGCCTTCCTGCAAGGAGGAGAACAAATTATCCAAGGTAACCTTCTGCACGGAATTGAACTGTTCGTCTTTAATCTTCTGTTTGCGCTGTTCAACAAGCTCCCTTGCCAAGCGTTCATCCGACACGGCATCGAACACATCGCCTGCCTGCGGCGTTTCGGCAAGGCCCATTATTTCAACCGGCACAGAGGGACCGGCTTGGGCAATATTCTCGCCGTGTTCATCCACCATGGCACGGATACGGCCGACTGCCGTTCCCGCAACAATGGTATCGCCTGCGTGCAGGGTGCCGTTTTGCACCAAGAGGGTGGCAATGGGACCTCTGCCCTTATCCAGTCTTGCTTCGATAACAATACCCTTTGCG
>DNXM01000107.1 GCA_003505905.1 Oscillospiraceae bacterium | reverse complement strand
TATATACAATCCGCCCCAAACAAGCATGATATTCCAAATCTGCCGGACAGAGTAACTGTCCTTTTCGCCGACCGACACGCTGAACATTGCTTCACAAACCTGCTCCGTTCCGAGGTCAAGTGCCGCAATCGGAACGGTTACATTTAACATAACCGACCACGCCGAGGCGGCATCCGCACCACCGGATGACATTAACAAGTGGCTGAACACAACCCCTCGAGCCGCACACATACCGAAGGTAACCGCTTGCAGAAATCCGAAGCGGAAAATCGGCGTGACAAACCGAAGCGTTATGTACGAAACACGAAACATTGCGATATTATCCTGACGAGCGTAGGTGACGCCGAGATATATCAAGGCTGCCATTGCCCCCAGCGAGGACGCAAGCGAAGCATAGAAAAGGCTTTTGTGCATGACAATGATAAACAGATAGTCCAGCGAAAGATTGACGATGGTTTGAAGCACAACCGCTGCAATGGATTTTTTCGGGTGACTGCCCATTTGGATAAAGGTCATCAAAATCGGATTCAGCAAGCAGGGAATAAATCCCACCGCAAGCCCCCGAATGTAGCGTGCTGTCAACGGCGCCAATGACGCATCGGCACCGAGTAGCCGTGCCACGGGCACAGCGAATCCGACGCAAGAGACGGTGAGCAACAAACCGAGCAAACCGCTGACAAACAGAGCCGTTGAAAAAACGGCGTCCGCTTTTTTCTTGTCGCCACGCCCGATATACTGGCAACACACCGCTTGCGAACCGGAACTGACTGTGCTGTAAAAGATGGCAAGAATTTGTGTAAAGGGCGCCGCAATTCCAACGGCGGCAAGGTCGGTTGTTCCGATGAAGTTTCCTACAATCAAACCGTTAATCAAGGTGCATACGGACGAGGCAATAATGGTCATATAAAAGCTCGGCAAAAGCGTATTAAACTCCCGCCGCAGCAGTCGACTATCCGTTTTCTTCACCGGGGTTGGCTGACTTGACCCTGATTTTTTGCAAAGCACCATTGTGCAATCTCTTTTTCGTGTTGCTGGTTTTGTTTTTACTTTTTCATTCGGCAAGCTGTTTTCCGTCCGAAAATGCCTGCCCGACCGTGCCACCGAGCGTACGGTAAGCAAAGGTTACGGGGTCAAAGCAAATGGGCTTGAGCTTTTCGGCATCAATCATGCCGTCATTGTTCAAAATGCTTTCCTGCGCCGAGGCGTTGACAATTTCGCCGATGCAAATGCCATCCTCATTGAATTTGACCAGCCTGCATTCCAGCGCCATGGGCAGCTCGGCAATCAACGGAGCGTTGACAAACTCACTTTTTTCGGCGTGGAAGCCTGCCTTTTCAAACTTGTTCGGCTCGTTGTTCGCCGACACAACACCGGCATAGTCGCAGGCAACCACCGTGTCAGCCGTGGCAAAGCTGACCGTAAAAGCACCGTTCAAGCGAATATTCTGCGTGGTTTTGTGGCTTTGCGCCAAGGACAAAACAATGCGGTCATTCTCATAAATTCCGCCCCATGCAGCGTTCATCACATCGGGTGTTCCGGTTTCATCGTAGGTCGCCACCATGAGCACGGGCATCGGATAAATCCAAGGCTTGCTTCCGAAATTTTTACGCATTTTGTTTTTCTCCTTCGTTACAGTTTTTCAACCAGCTTCACAAAATCCGTCAAAGATGAAATTTGATAACTCGGCTGAATCCCGCTCGCCGTTTTTCCGTGCGGATTGTACCAAACGGTGCAGATGCCCGCTTGATTTCCGCCCAAAATGTCGGAGGTCAGGCTGTCGCCGAGAATGACGGACTGCGCCTTGTCAAAGCCTTCGATTTGCTCAAAGCACGCATCAAAAAAGGCAGGATTCGGCTTGTTGAACCCAATGTCCTGTGAAAGAAAAACGCCGTCAAAATAGCGGCGAAATCCCGAATCATCCAAGCGTTGATTCTGCACCCTTGCTGTGCCGTTGGAAACCAAATAGAGCCGATAGCGACCGAACAGAGCCTCCATCATCACCCTTGCGCCGGGCAAAACAGGATGCTGTGCCGCCAAAAAGCCCTCGTAATCCTTTGTCACCTGTGCCGCATTTGCCTGCACGCCAAGCTCCTCGAACAACAGCTCGTACCGATGCACCTTCACCTCATCCACGGTGATTTCGCCCCGTTCGAGCCGTTTCCATTGACTGTCGTTGATTTGGCTGTATCGCTGAAGGATTTCTTCCGTCACCGCCACGCCGTATTGCGTGAGCACCCGGTGCACCGCCTGCTTTTCGGCGGCTTTGAAATCCAACAGCGTATCATCCAAATCAAGAAGAATATTTCGAATCATTGTAAAATCCTTTGAAAAAAGGGCGGCACAGCAACTGCACCGCCCTTGTTGTTTTTTAATACTTAAAGAACTGCGGCAGGAAGTCCTTGTGTGCCCACTTCATTTCGGTGAAGCACTTGAGAGCCTTCTCATAATCGCCGACCAACGGATGCACCATCAAAGCGTTCATAGCGGCATCGTCCGAACCCGTGATACCGGCTTCAACGGCATACTTTTCGTAGGTCTTAACCACACGCATCAAGCCCTTCATATGAGCATTGACGGGCACATCAATCGGCACGGGCTTTGCGCCGTCTGCGCCGATATAAGCGGCGATTTCGACCACATCGTCATCCGCCATGAAGTCGAGCGTGCCGTTGTTCTTGATGTTGACCACCTGAACATCGCCGATGTCGTTGGCAATGGAGTTGATGAGGGAAACAGCGGCAAGAGAATACTTGTAGCCACCACGCTTGTCGAGCAACGCGGGCTTGGTTACGATGCTCTCATCCTGATACAATTCGAGCAAGCCTTCTTCGATTTCCATGCACTCCTCGGCTCTGGTCTTGCTTCCGTCACGCTGATGGGCAAGCTTTGCCTCACGGCAGTAGTAATACTGAAGGTAGGATGAGGGAACGCCCTGAACGGCCTTGAGGCATTCCATGTCGAAGCCGTCATCCTTGATGTTGTTCATAACCGTCGGCGAGAAGCCTCTTTCGAGCATCTCGGGCAGCATTTCCTTGCCGTCCTTCTTTACGGAGTTAATCCAGCTCAAGTGGTTCAGACCGAGGTAAGTGATTTCGCAATCGGCGCCTTCACTCTCTTTAATATCATCAATCATAGTAATCGGCACATTGCAAAGACCGATGTTCTTGACCTTGGTGTGGTTGAGAACAAACTCGGTGATAATGCCGGAGGGATTGGTGAAGTTAATCAGCCAAGCATTCGGGCAGATTTCTTCAATCTTGTTGCAGATGTTCTGCATCACGGGAATGGTGCGCAACGCCTTGAAGAAGCCGCCGATACCCGTGGTTTCCTGACCGATGAGGTTATACTTGCGGGGAATGGATTCATCCAAATACCGAGCATGGAGCTTGCCGACACGAATCTGTGTCACAACAAAGTCTGCACCCTGAAGCACAACATCCAAATCGTCCGTAAAGACGATTTCGGTGTCCAAGCCTGCTTTTTTAATCATGCGCACGCAAAGGCTACCGACAATATCTCTCTTGCGTTGGTCAATATCCATAAAGGATATTTTCTTCAGCTTCAGGCTGTCCTGCGCCTTGATAAAGCCATCCACCAGCTCGGGGCAATATGTGCTGCCCGAACCGATTACTGCAACGGTAATTTCTTTCATGTTTTTATCCTCCAATACTGATTTTTTCAATCAATCGGCATAGTCCTGCAAAATCCAGTTGATGCAACCGAATACGGGGGCGGCCGTTAATTTCTTAAAGTTGAGCTTTTTTGAAGTGAGAGCCTGTGCTTTTTGCTCCATCAAATCGGTGTAAACCGCCGAGGGAAGCTTGGTGTGAATTGAACCCGAAAGCACAACCTCGACTTCTTCATCAAAGTCCAAATCGTTTGCGTGAGCAGCGATGAGATATGCTCCACGCTGTGCCAATGCGTCCACCGCAGCCAGCACGGGCTTGTCGCCCATATCGGCAGCAGCGAAGAAAAAGTCAATCAAGCGCATAACAAAGCGGTCAAGCTTGTCGGGGTCTTCATACATACTGACCGTGTCAAGAAAATCCTCTGTGCCGTGCAGGTCAAATTCCTTATAAAACATATCGGTCATAGCGGTCTTTGCCACATGGAGCATAACATCATCGTAAATGATGCGGTAAGCGGTGATGGCGATTTGGTGACCGCCGCCGATGTCGCCGGAAAATTCACCCAAGCCGGCAAGCTGACGCATCGTGCCCTTGCGGTCGATGGCGTTACAGCACATACCCGTGCCCATATTGTAGCCGATGGCGGCACCTGTGTCGGAGCCTGCCTTGACGACCAAAAAACCGT
>DNXM01000099.1:2782-3065 GCA_003505905.1 Oscillospiraceae bacterium | reverse complement strand
CCACATCGTTTCGATGAATGAAAAATAAAAAGGAATGCGAACGGTTTCACAACGCTTCTTTTCCGTTCATATGATGAAAAATGAGGAGTGATGATTGTGTCGTATACTGTGGTGGCGAAGGGCTTGCTGCTGCCGTTTTTTGGTACATCTCTCGGTTCGGCTCTTGTGTTTTTTATGAGAAACGAACTAAATCATGCTGTGCAGAAGGCTTTGACGGGCTTTGCATCGGGCGTGATGATTGCGGCTTCTGTTTGGAGCTTGATTATTCCGGCAATTGAACAGT
>DNXM01000099.1:0-2763 GCA_003505905.1 Oscillospiraceae bacterium | reverse complement strand
AACAGTGCGAAAGCTACGGAAAGCTTGCAAGCGTCCCCGCCGTTGTCGGCTTTTGCTTGGGCATTTTCTTTTTACTGCTTTTGGATTCGGTGACTCCCCATATGCACTTGGATAACACCGCCGAGGGTCCGAAATCCAACCTGCAAAAAACAACCATGATGGTGCTTGCGGTGGTGCTGCATAACATTCCAGAGGGCATGGCGGTCGGCGTTGTGTTTGCCGGCTGGCTGTCAGGCAAAACCGATTTGACGCAGGCGGCGGCTTTGACGCTCGCATCAGGCATTGCCGTTCAGAATTTTCCCGAGGGTGCGATTATTTCCATGCCCCTGCGGAGCAACGGAATTTCTAAATCCAAATCGTTTGCCTGCGGTGTGGCATCGGGCGTTGTTGAACCGATTGCGGGCTTGATAACGGTTTTGCTGGCAAATTATATTGTTACGGTTTTGCCGTATTTGCTCGGCTTTGCGGCGGGAGCCATGATGTATGTTGTGGTGGAAGAGCTGATTCCCGAAATGTCCGAGGGCAGGCATTCCAATGTGGCAACGATTCTGTTTATGTGCGGATTTTCGCTGATGATGTTCCTTGATGCTGCGTTGGGATAAGACGAAAAAACGGCAAAACCGAATGCAGTCGAATTTTGGTGAAACAAAACCGTTCGGTTGACGGTGCAGCACTTGACAAGATTTGGTTTTCGGTTTATAATATAACGAAATATGCAAGGATGAAAGGATGACAAGTCCATGACACAGAAATTAACGCAAGAAGGTTACGACAAGCTTGCCGAAGAGCTTGAATATCTGAAGACCGAAGGCCGTAAAGAGGCGGCGGAAAACATCAAAGAAGCTCGCTCTCACGGTGACCTTTCCGAAAACAGCGAATATGACGAGGCGATGAACGACCAAGGTCGTTTGGAAGCAAGAATTGCCGAAATTGAAAATATTCTGAAAAACTCCGAAATCATCAGCGAGGGCGAAGTCGGTATTCACATCGGTTCCGTTGTCGTTCTGCTTGATGTGGACGAGGATGAAGAAGAGGAATATGTTATCCTCGGCGAGAACGAATCCGCACCCGACCGCAGCTATATCTCCGCAGAATCTCCTGTCGGTAAACAGCTTATCGGAAAAGGCGTCGGCGATGAGGTGAGCGTTGAAGCTCCCGGCGGATTGGTGAACTTTAAGGTCACCAAAATTGTAAAGTAATTTATCACGAAAGGAAACGGCTGATTCCCGGTGCTTCAGCCGTGTGGGAAGATTATGGCAGACGAATTGAATACCAACCTTACGCCCGAAGAAGTCGGGCAGGAGAATGAACAGCGTTCCATTCGCCTTGAAAAATTGCAGGCGATGCAGGCGGCAGGCAACGACCCGTTTGAAATCACCTTGGCGGAGCAGAGCATTACGGCGGCGGAAATCACCGAACGCTTTGAAGAGCTTGAAAACACCGATGTTTCCATTTGCGGTCGTATCATGCTCAAGCGTGATATGGGTAAAGCAAACTTCATTGATGTGCATGACCGTTCCGGCAGAATGCAGGTCTATGTCCGCATTAACGATGTCGGCGAGGACGTTTTTGCCGAGTTCAAAAAGTGGGATATCGGCGATATCGTCGAAGTGAAGGGCTTTGTGTTCCGCACACGCCGTGGCGAAATTTCCGTTCACGCAAAGCAAATCAAGCTTTTGTCCAAATCACTTCTTCCTCTTGCCGAAAAGTTTCACGGCTTGACCGATACGGACACCCGTTACCGTCAGCGTTATTTGGATTTGATTATGAATCCCGGCGTTAAGGACGCATTCTACAAGCGTTCTCAGATTATTCGTGCTATCCGCAATTATTTGGATAATGAGAATTTTATTGAGGTGGAAACCCCGATTTTGGTTCACAACGCAGGCGGCGCCGCCGCAAGACCGTTCAACACGCACCACAATTCGCTCAATGAAGACCTCAAGCTCCGCATTTCGCTTGAGCTTTATTTGAAACGCCTGATTGTCGGCGGTATGGAGCGTGTCTATGAAATCGGCCGTGTGTTCCGTAATGAGGGCTGTGATATCAAACATAACCCCGAATTCACCTTGATGGAGTTGTATCAGGCTTACACCGATTACAACGGCATGATGGATTTGACGGAGAATCTCTTCCGCTCGGTCGCCAAAACCGTTCTCGGCACAACAATTGTTAAGTACGGCGAAGGCGAAAGCGAAGTTGTTATTGATTTTGAAAAGCCCTTCGAACGCATCACCATGACCGATGCCGTCAAAAAATATACCGGCATTGATTTTGATGCCATTACCTTTGAAGAGGCAAAAGCCTTGGCAGATGAAAAGGGTGTTGCCTATGAGGCACGCCACAAGAAAGGCGACTTGCTCAGCTTGTTCTTTGAAGAATTTGTCGAAGAGCATCTCGACCAGCCTACTTTTGTCATTGACCATCCCATTGAAATTTCTCCCTTGACCAAGAAAAAGCCGGGCAGACCCGACTTGGTTGAGCGTTTTGAATTGTTCATCACTCGTCGTGAATTTGCCAACGCTTATTCCGAATTGAACGACCCGATTGACCAGCGTGCCCGTTTCGAGGCGCAGGAGGAGTTGTTTGCACAGGGCGATGAGGAAGCTAACCACACCGACGAGGACTTCCTTCGTGCGTTGGAATACGGTATGCCTCCCACAGGCGGTATCGGCATCGGCATTGACCGCTTCGTCATGCTCTTGACGAACAGCTATTCCATCCGTGATGTGTTGCTCTTCCCCACAATGAAGCCGTTGGATT
>DNXM01000127.1 GCA_003505905.1 Oscillospiraceae bacterium | reverse complement strand
ACTGCCAGAAGGAAATGAAGAAGGCGGTTGAGTGCGGTTACTGGAATATGTTCCGCTACAACCCGGCTCTCAAGGCAGAGGGCAAGAATCCCTTCACCATTGATTCCAAGCCGGCAACCGGCAGCTATCGTGACTTCATTCTCGGCGAGGCTCGTTACTCTTCTCTTACCCGTTCCTTCCCGGAGCGTGCAGAAGAGCTCTTCACCCTTGCAGAGAAGACCGCTATGGATCGTTACGATCACCTGCTTAGACTTCAGGATCTCTATGCTCCCAAAGCTGACTAATGCTTTCGGTGCATTTGATTAAACATTCTGTAAAGGAGGACACAAATCATGGCATATGTAATTTCCGATGAATGCATCTCCTGTGGTGCTTGCGCAGCAGATTGCCCCGTAGGCGCAATCTCTGAGGGCGACGGCAAATTCGTTATTGATGCAGACACCTGCATTGATTGCGGTTCTTGCGAAGCAACTTGCCCGGTCGGCGCACCCAAGGCTGAATAATTAACTCACAAAAAGACCGTCTGCTTTTCGGCAGGCGGTCTTTTAACTTTTGAAAAAAACGGTATCGGTGTATCGGGAAGAAAATCTTCCGTGCACCGATACCGTTTTATTTTTGCTTTTTTACCACTCAAGTGTGTGAAGCTTTCCCTGACAAAGCAATTCGGGGTAATCCCATTGGCGCAATACTTCATACACGCCGATGGCAACCGAGTTGGAAAGATTCAGGCTTCGAGCCGAGGAATTATTGATCATGGGGATGCGAACACAACTGTCGGGGTTGGCTTTGAGTAAGTCTTCCGGCAAGCCCTTGGTTTCTTTGCCGAAAACCAAATAGGCATTGTCGGGGTAGGCGACATCGCTGTGTCGATGCAGGGCTTTTGTGGTGAAATAGTAGAAGGTTCCGCTTTGGTTTTTCTCAAAAAAGTCGGCAGTGTCTTTGTAGTAAGTGATGTCCAATAAATGCCAATAATCCAAACCGGCTCGTTTCAGCTTTTTGTCGTCCACCTTAAAGCCCATCGGCTCAACCAAATGCAGTCTTGCGCCGGTTGCGGCGCAGGTGCGTGCAATGTTGCCCGTGTTTTGCGGAATTTCAGGTTCGATTAAAACGATGTTGAGTGTTGGTTTGTTCGGCATGATATATCCCCGATTTCTGAATGAAAGTTTTGCGCTCAAGCCAATGCCGTGCGCTTGGCAAAAGAGGCTTGTCGGCTTTTCAAATGCCCTTCTATTATACTATGAAAAATAAAAAGTTCAAGCAATTTCCATTATTTTCACGCCATCCTTTTTCGTGATGCTTGCATGATTTTTGCCGACGGCAGCAAAATAATCACAAAAAAGAGAAGGAGTGAATACCATGAAGCATTCAACGGCGAATATGATGAAGGGTATGGGAATCGGCATGGCGGTTGGCGGAGCGGCGGCTCTGTTCGGTTCATCCGTGATGTCCTCCGGCATGAAAAAACAGACCAAGAAAAATGCGATGAAGGCGATGAAAGTCTTTGAGGATTTCTTGGACGATGTGCAAGACCGAATCAAATAAATTCGCTGCGGCTTTACTGCCGCAAACATAGACGGAGGATGAAGATGAAAAATTTTTTTGCGCTTTTTTGGTTGACCGTTGTTCTTTTTTCTTTTTTCGGCTGCGGTGAAAGGCAAAGCGATGCAGAGCCATCGTCCGTCACACCGATTGTGGAAAAAATCAACAATCAAACACTGCGAAGCGGAGCAGCAACCGTATCATCGACAAAAGAATCAACATCAAACAAGCAATATAGCTTCACTGCAAAAATTGAAATCGGAAAAAACGATGTAAAGGCAAACACCTATACAGGATATGCGGCGTTGCCGAGCGTGACTTTTGAAGTGAGTGATTCGCAAAACCAAGCCGGATACTCGGAAACGGCTGTAAATCACAGCTTTGGGGTGTCAAAAGGCGGAAAACCGCACGAAATCAGCGTTGCTTCGCAGGCATTTTTTGATGAAAAAGGGTACAATGCCGTTACCTATGATAACAAGTCGAATGACAAGGTGTTATACCTTACATTTGATTGTGGGTACGAAAACGGTTACACAAGCGTTGTTTTGGATACGCTGAAAGAAAAACAGGTTCCTGCGGCTTTTTTTTGCACCTTGGACCACATTAAATCCGAGCCGGAGCTGATTGCACGCATGATACGAGAAGGTCATATCATCGGCAATCATTCGGACAAACACCCGAATTTCAGCAAAATTTCCCGCACGGAAATGGTGAAGGAAATCGAAAACTGCGACAATTACCTGCGTGAGCATTTCGGCTATTCGGCTCCGTATTTCCGTTTTCCCGAGGGCGTTTATACAGAGAGCGCGTTGGATGAAATCGGGTCACTTGGTTATCGGTGCGTTTTTTGGTCGCTTTCATATGCGGACTGGGACACCTCACGGCAAAGGGGAAAGAATTACGCCTTTCAAACCGTCACGCAACGGCTTCACCCCGGCGCTGTTATACTTCTGCACGCCGTTTCGCCCGACAATGCGCAGGCACTCGGTGATATCATCGACGAAGCACGCAGACAGGGATACGAATTCCGAAATTTGACACAGCTGCCGTGAATTTTCAAAAAAATGATTGACGAAACCGCTTTCTTAAAGTAAAATATAACCTGTATCGTGCGGACTATTCCGACACGCATTTTGTCTTTTCGAGGAGCGAGCGTTATGATAAAAGTCACCGTTTGGAACGAGTATGTTCACGAGGTGGAAGATGAAAGCATTGCTGCCGTTTATCCGAACGGCATACATAATTGCATTGCGGCTTTTCTCGGCACGAACGAGGATATTCGTGTGCGCACCGCCACTTTGGCCATGCCCGAATGCGGCTTGACCGATGAAGTGTTGGCGGATACCGATGTTTTGATTTGGTGGGGGCATTGTGCGCACGAAAAAGTGCCGAATGAAATTGTTGAAAAAGTCTACAACCAAGTCATGTGCGGCATGGGCTTCGTTGCGTTGCATTCGGCTCATTTTTCTAAACCGTTCCGCCGTTTGATGGGCACGACCTGCTCGCTTTGCTGGCGTGACGGTGAGCGTGAGCGTGTGTGGAACATTGCGCCGTCGCACCCGATTATGCAGGGCGTTGATGCTTATTTTGAGTTGGAAAACGAAGAAATGTACGGCGAACGCTTTGATGTGCCGCAGCCGGATGAAAACATAATGATTGGTTGGTTTGCCGGCGGCGAAGTGTTCCGTTCGGGCTGCTGTTGGAACCGTGGCTTGGGCAAGGTGTTTTACTTCCAGCCCGGTCACGAAAGCCATCCGACCTATGAAAATCCCGTTGTGCAGCGCATTCTTACCAATGCGGTTCGTTGGGCGGCTCCGCTGTACCGTGCCGAAAAAATTGATTGCCCGAACACCGAAAGTGTGGAGGAAATTCGCCGCAGAAGGATGGAGGAAGCAAAATGAAAAAACAGTTGATTTGTGTGGCTCTTGTCACGGCGGCGCTTTCCGCAACGCTTGCTTCCTGTAGTATCGGCGGTAAAAAGCCGGAGGAAACGCAGGCGGCTGTGACTGTTCAGTCGTACAGTGAGCGAGCGTCTTTTTACGATGCGCTTGTTGCAGGGGACAGTAATCCCATTGACCTGGTAACCACTTTGAACGATTCGATTACCATAGAGGGCGATTCCGCTCTGGTTTCCGAAGGGGTGTACGAAAAAATCGTGAACATTGCCAACAAAGTTTTTGTTCCGATGCGCAGTAAGTACGGCTCGAGCGGAACACAAACCGTCACCATCGTTCTTGACCCGTCCGGCGTGAATTATTCGCCCTGTTATGCGGTGGGAAACACCGTGCTTATCAGTGCGGAATGGCTGAACAATCACCCGAAGGATTGCGATATTCTCATCGAGGGCTTGGCAATGTCTGTCATGAATTATTCAAAAAAAGATGAGATTCCCGAGTGGATTATCAATGCGCTGAAGGTTTATATTCGTGACGAATATGCTTGCTACAAGGCGGATTCTTCTTTGACGCTTCCGAAAAAATACAACGGCAAGTCTTACGAAAAGGATGCAGAATCGGCGGCGGCTTTTCTGAAATGGGTAAAAGAATCGCAAAATGTCGATATTGCCGACCTGTTGGACAGCAGTCTGTACGGTTCAGAGGGATATCAGCCGAGCTTTTGGATGGAGAAAACCGGAAAAACGCTGGATCAGCTTTGGAGCCAGTACAAATCCGCTTGAGTGTGTTGTGGGCGTTTTATGAATCATCAATATATTGCGCCGTTGCTTGCAAAGAATTGCTCTTCGGCGAAGTCGGCGCCTGCCGCCGTTTTGACGGATTGCGGTTGGGATGTCGGCAACGGCTTTCAGCCGCTGACCACCGTTCAAATTGCGGTCGCAAAAGGGAAGAAGCTCGTTGTGCGGCTGTTCACAAAGGAACCGAACCCTCGTGCGAAATATACGCAGAGGGACGACCCGGTTTGGAACGACAGCTGCTTGGAATTTTTCTTTCAGCCGATTGAGAACGGCGCATACATCAACCTTGAAATGAACGCAAACGGTGCGTATCTTTCCGCCGTCGGAGTCGGTCGGGAGGAACGCCGCTTTTTGCGGGAAATAACCGAGCGGACGGTTGCGGTTCAGCCGTTTCGGCAGGCGGACGGTTGGGACGTTGAAGCGCAGATTCCGTTTGCTTTGGTAGAAGAAAGCATCGGTGCGCCCTTTTTCCTTAATGCGGGCGATACGCTTCGGGCAAACGCATACAAGTGTGCTGACGCCGCCGAACAGCCGCATTATCAAGCCTTGTTCCCG
>DNXM01000030.1 GCA_003505905.1 Oscillospiraceae bacterium | reverse complement strand
TCACCGTTTGTTCGGGAGCTTTTGCGTGGGTTTCGGTGCGCAAATCAATTTTCAAAGCGATTCATTTGCCGATAAAAATACTTCTTTACCAAATCGGTTTTATCGTATATAATGGTTCGGTAAACCAACGAAAGGGGATTGACCCATGCCGACCATCCGACCCTACCGAAGTGAGGACAAAAGCCGTATGCAGGAGCTTTGCGTGCGCACCTCCAATGTTGAAAACGATTACAGCGAGGATTGGGCACCATACCTGATGCTTACCTACAACGATTATTACACCGAGCATGAGCCGGAGAGCTGTTTTGTGCTGGCGGACGATAACGATGTGCCCGTCGGTTACATCATTTGCGCCAAGAATTGCCGCAAGTGGCGCCGCATTTTCCGCCGGGAGTATCTCCCGAAGCTCAAACAATACAAAGAAAAATTCACTCTTTTTGAGCCGGTTATGGAAATGGTGCTTCATTCGCTGTTCGCCTTGCGCTACCCGGCACACCTTCATGTGGATATTCTCAAGGAATACTGCGGTCAGGGCTACGGCGTTGCATTGATGAACACGCTGTTTGGGCATTTGCGCCAAAACGGCATTCCGGGCGTTCAGCTTTGCGTGGATGCCGACAACGAGCGTGCCGTTAAGTTTTATCTCAAAAACGGTTTCAAAATTTTGGCAGGTAATTCCATGGGGCGTGTCATGGGCTACCGCTTGAAATAAAAAAACAAGGCTGTTGATGGTCGGATAAGCTCCGATTTTCAACAGCCTTTTAATCTTTTAAGGTCACGGCAACGGTGACGCAATACACTTGCTTTGCGCCTGCCTTCATCAGCTCGTTTTTGCATTCGGACAGCGTGGCACCCGTTGTTTTAATGTCGTCGCACAACAGCACGGTTTTGCCGCTCACATCCGATTTGCGCCGCACGGCGAAAGCACCCTTCACATTTTTGAGCCGCTGTTTTTCGCTCAGGTGGTGCTGGTTGGCGGTTTCTTTTGTTTTTACCAGCACTCTGCGCCCGTATTTCGACCCGATTTGTTTGGCAATGCGCTTGGCAAGCTCGGCGCTTTGGTTGTAGCTTCGTTTCAAATAGCCTCGCTTGGTCATCGGCACATATGCCACAAGGTCAATTGAAGCAGCGGGAAAAACAGCCCGAAAGCGGTCTGCCATTTTCAGTGCAAAAAAGTCCAGCTTGTCCAATTCACCGTTGAATTTTATCGCACGAATCGCCTTGCCGACACCGTTGCGGTACGGATAAACGGCAACGAGATTTAAGTCAAGCTTGTTCTTCAGGCAGGAGCAATTATCCTTCGGCAAACCGCAGGAAAGGCAAACTGCGTCCAGCTCTTCGTTTTCTTCGGCGCACTTTCGGCACAGCCTGCACCGCTTTTGCGTCACCCTGCCGCAGGCAGGACAGCACGCAGGCCACAGCAGCGACAGAAAATGAAAGTGCGTGTCGCCCTTGTGGCGGCGTTCATCGTTTTTCGCCGTTTTTCTCACCCCTTGCTCAACAAAAAAAGCACTGCGTCGGCAGTGCCTTTTCGGTTCACGGTTACAGCAGCTCAACGCCTGCCTCTCGGCAGAGCTTTACGGTTTGGTCATCCCAAATCGAGGCTTGCACTTCGCCCACATGAGCCTTGCCCAAAAGCAACATACAAATGCGGGATTGACCGATGCCGCCGCCCATCGTCAGCGGCAGTGTGCCGTTGAGCAAAAGCCGGTGGAACATCAATTCCCTGCGCTCGGGACAGCCTGCTTTTTCTAATTGCGAAAGCAAAGCCTCTTTGTCCACACGAATGCCCATTGAGGAAATCTCAAACGCACAGCCAAGCACCTTGTTATAAAACAAAATATCGCCGTTGAGCGACCAATCGTCATAATCGGGCGCACGACCGTCATGCTTTTCGCCGCTTTTCAGCTTGTCGCCGATTTGCATGAGGAACACGGTGCCGTATTCCTCGGCGGCGGCGTTCTCACGCTCTTTTGCGGTTAAGCTCGGATACTTTTCTTCCAGCTCGTAGGTGGTGACAAATTTCACATCACGGCTCAATTCCACATCAATCGCAGGATAGAGCTTTTTGATTTCGTCAAGTGTGTCGCACACAACGCCGACAATGGCACTGACCGTGTCCTTGAGCGTTTGCACATTGCGCTGTTCACGGGAAATCACCTTTTCCCAATCCCACTGGTCAACATAAATGGAATGGAGGTTGTCCATTTCTTCGTCACGGCGAATGGCGTTCATATCCGTCACAACACCCTCACCCACGGAGAAGCCGTATTTGTAAAGGGCATAACGCTTCCATTTGGCAAGCGAGTGAACCACCTGTGCCATGGTGCCGGTTTCTTTAATATCAAAGGCGACCGCGCGCTCAATGCCGTTCAAATCATCGTTAAAGCCCGTGGAAGCACCCACAAAAAGCGGTGCGGAAACACGGCTGAGGTTCAAAGCGGCGCAAAGGCGGTCGTTGAAAATGCTTTTGATTTTTCCGATGGCAATTTGTGTGTCATGCACATTCAGCGCAGAACGGTAGCCAACGGGAATTTGAGTTTTGCTCATAACTCAACATCCTTTCCAGACGACTTGGGAATAAAATCCCCAAAACTTAATACATCAAAAAATTGTAGAACAAAACACTTTCTTTGTCAAGCATTTTACAGGATTATGCCCATGTTTTGGGCGGATAACCAAGGAAGCTCGGCAGAATGTGACGAAATGGAAGTTTTTTTGAAAAAAAGAGCGGAAAATCGAAAAATCTTTCGCTTTGCACTTGCCAATCCGAACGGGATTGGGTATAATATAGCGTGTTATTTTATGCTGTGAAAGGAGAAAGTTTCAAATGAACTATTCCAGCGAAGTTGAAAAAATGTGTATCGTTGCCAAAGGTCCGCATCACGGTCCGGCTCCGATCCCCGAAGAAGGCAAGTGGGTTAAGGCCTACGAAATCAAGGACATCTCCGGTTTGTCCCACGGTGTGGGTTGGTGTGCTCCCCAGCAGGGCACCTGCAAGCTCACGCTGAACATCAAGGAGGGCATCGTTGAGGAAGCTCTTGTCGAAACCATCGGCTGCTCGGGTATGACCCATTCCGCCGCTATGGCCGCCGAGATTCTTCCCGGCAAGACTCTGCTTGAGTGCTTGAACACCGACCTTGTTTGCGACGCCATCAATGTTGCCATGCGTGAAATCTTCCTGCAGTTCGTCTACGGCAGAACCCAGTCCGCATTTTCCGAGGACGGTTTATCCATCGGCGCAGGCCTTGAAGATTTGGGCAAGGGCCTTCGTTCCCAGGTCGGCACCATGTTCTCCACCAAAGCCAAGGGCGTTCGTTACCTTGAAATGGCAGAGGGCTATGTCACCAGAATGGCTCTTGACGAAAACGACCAGGTCATCGGCTATGAGTTCGTCAAGCTCGGCAAGATGCTTGAAGACATTCGCCACGGTGTAGCACCGGACGAAGCATACAAGAAGAACAGCGGCAGCTACGGCAGATTCGCAAACGCCGCTAAATACATCGACCCGAGAGAAGAATAAGGAGGAGGGAGACCACTATGTCAGTTACATTCGAAGGCAAAGAAAGAAGAATCGAAAAAATCGAGGCTTGCCTTGCCAAATACGGCATTGAAAGCCTGGAAGCCGCTCGTGATCTCTGCCTCTCCAAGGGCATTGATGTCGAAGCAATCGTAAAGGGCACACAGCCCATCGCATTTGATAACGCCGTTTGGGCTTACACCCTCGGTGTTGCCATCGCCCTCAAACAGGGCATCAAAAACGCCGCAGATGCTTCCGCTACCATCGGTATCGGCTTGCAGGCATTCTGCATCCCCGGCTCTGTTGCCGAAAACCGCAAGGTCGGTCTCGGCCACGGCAACCTCGGCAAGATGCTACTCTCTGAGGAAACAGAGTGCTTTT
>DNXM01000050.1:3798-7034 GCA_003505905.1 Oscillospiraceae bacterium | reverse complement strand
GCCCTGCCGACGGGTTCTGCGGAAAAACGCCTTCGTTTACGCCCACGGTAAACACGACCTTCGGGCAGTTCAAGCGCACCCGATCCGCCGAACCGATGGTCACCTCGTCCATGCCTTTGGGAATCACGCCGATATCCTGCACTGACACAACCAAGCGAAACAGCTCGAGCAACCGTTTGGCATCCACTCGGGCAGTGCTGATTGCCATTGCCATTTGGTCGAGCAATTCCATCATCTTATCCCACACCGTGCCGCACTCAACAGCTTCTTCCTCGTTGCCGTTTTCGTTCAGCGCCACGGCGAATATTTTCAAATTTTTGTCTGCCGAAACGGCTATCAAATAATGATAAATCTCGGCAATCATGCGACTGCCGTCCGCTTGGTGAAGCTTTTCACGAAACTCCTCCAACGGCTTAACACAGCGTTTCCGCAAAGCATTGAGCCTTGCGAGCTTTTTTACATCGCTCTCTCGCAGTTCACAGCCTAACCCCGAGGGATTTTGCTTCCATTCCTCCAACCACTTTCGTCCGTCAATCTGCCACAGATAGACATACTCTTCCAATTCGCCCGTTTCTTCCACCGAAAGCCCTGCCAATTGCGTTTTCAGCACACGGAACACCGCATCGGTCGAAAATCCTCTTGCGGCAATTTCCAAAACCGAGCAAATCAGTACGGCGAGTGGTTGCGCGTACAGCGGTCTTCTCTTATCTTCAAAAACGGGAATCCCCTGCTTTTTCATCGCCGAACGCAAAGCCTTGGAATAACTGCCCTCGTTTCGGGCAATGACCGCAATATCACGGCAACGATAATGCTCCGTGCGGAGAAGCTTTTTTATAGAAAGTGCGACATAATCGCACTCGTCATACGCACTTGAAGCCGAACAAACGGTAATCTCATTCGCCTGCAATTCAAACAGCTCGGTCTGCGGCATATAAATCCGCTGTTCCAACGCTTTCAGGCAATCGTGAGCATATCGGTTTTCGTACGGTTCAACCTTTTCGCTTTTGACGGAAACATTGCATTTTTTCGCCGTATCCATCAAGCGTTTTGCCGTGGAACGAACGCAGGAAAAAGGACTTATGTCGTATTCTTCGCCGAACACCGAATCGGTGCACAGTGTAATATAAACTTCTTTTCCCTGCTCCAGCATACAGGCAATTACTTTCATTTCCTGCTCGGTGAAGCCCTTGAATCCGTCAATAAACACCACCGCATCGGTGAACAATCCCTGCTCGGGAAGCTGTTCGGCAAATCGTGTGAGCAAATCCCGTTCGTCAAAATAGCTCTGCGCCACTAATGCGTCATATGCACCAATCACCCTGGCAACATCCCGCAGCTTTTTGCCGAGCATGGCATCGTCGGTTTTATAGGATGCCTGTATCAGTTCTTCGTCCGTGACGGCACATTGCTTCAATTCATCCGACACCTTCAGCATTTCGGCAACAACGCCGATGCTGCCGGCAAAGCGACCGTACACCTCCAATTCGCCCTGCAATTCCTCCAACGCAAGGCTCATAAAAGCCACCCGACCTGCGTCCGTCAGCTTGCGCACGCCCGAAGAAGGCACAGCGGTTTGAGCCAAGCGGGAAAAGCTGCACACATCCACCTTGCCCGCCTCTTTTTCGCCCAAAAGCAAGAGCATTTGCCGTTCACTTTCAAAAGAAAACTGATCCGGCACAAGCAAAAAGGTCTTCTGTCCCTCTTTCACCAACGCACGGATTTGTTCATAAACACGGTAAGTTTTTCCGTAATTCTTTCGACCGATGATGAGATGAAGCATCTGCGCCACATCCTTTCCGTCTTATAGTATAAGTCAGCAGTTTAATCATACCATATTTTCGCTGTTTTATCAATGAAACAGAGACCCGAATACAGGACAACGATGGAAAAATTTTTGCAATGAAACAGTCAAACAAAGCTGATACAATGGAAGCACCACAACAAGAAAGGAAGATGAGGAAAATGAAAAAATGTACATCGCTGTTGCTGGTGCTTGTCTTGACCTTGGTACCGGCACTGCTCTTCACCGCTCACGCCGCCGACGATTTGCCGGGTGCCGCCACCGTACAGACGCAAAGCGGAAATCTTTATGTCCGCTCATCCCCCGGCGGAAGCGTCATAACAAGTCTTGCAAAGGGCAGTTATGTCACAACCCTTTCCCTGAGCAACGGTTGGCGCAAGATACAGTATGCCAAGGACAAGTACGGCTACTGCTCGGACAAGTATCTGCAAGCCGTAACCACGGCACAAAATGCCACAGTGACGCTGACTTCAGGCTGGCTGAATGTGCGCAGCGGCGCAGGAGCATCCTACGCAGTCGTGCAAACGCTCGTCAATCAAACCGAAGTAATCGTTTTGAGTGAAAGCAACGGCTGGAGCAAGATTCTGTATGACGGCACGGCAATCGGCTATGCAAGCAGTCGCTATTTGGTGAAGGTCGAAAGTGCCCGAGCCGCAAGCTATTCGGCGATTTCGCTGAAAGTGCCGAGCTACAAGCAGACCGACACCCGTTGGGCGAACGCAAAAATCGGCTCAACGAGCTACACCATCGGCGCAATCGGGTGCACCACCACGGCGCTTGCCATGACGGAATCGTTCCGCACAGGCAAAACGGTTTACCCCGATGCCATGGCGAAAACGCTCAAATACTCCGACACAGGCTCACTCTATTGGCCGAGCAACTATGTTTTTCTTACGCAGCCCGACCGATGGATGGAGCGGATTTACGACCTGCTCAAGCAGGGTAAGCCCGTCATTGTCGGTGCAAAAAAGTCGAACGGAGCACAGCATTGGATAGTGGTCACGGGGTGCTATTCCGTCACAACGCTCAGCGCCGCCGCTTTCAAAATTAACGACCCAGGCTCAAACGCACGCACAAGCCTCGGTCAATTCTTCGCCGTCTATCCGAATCTGTATAAATTGGTTTGGTACACGGAATAAAGAAAAAAGAGCAAGCGGATTCCTTTTGGAGAGGAATTCTGCTTGCTTTTTTGTTCATTGAAATGCTTTTTCGTATTTTTTGCGCCAAGCCCTGAGTGCTTCCTTATCGTAGGTTTCGGGCATATTTTTCGCAACGGCAAGCTGTATGTTCATCTTTGCCATCACGCCGACCAATTCGAGCAGCAAATCGGGTCTTGCAATGCCACGCAGACCGGTGGAAACCGTTTCGGGGATTGTCAGACGAAGCATCTTGCCTGCCGAAGCATCCACGAGCATTTTTTTGTTGACAACGCCCC
>DNXM01000050.1:0-3784 GCA_003505905.1 Oscillospiraceae bacterium | reverse complement strand
CGCCCCGGCCGAGAAGAAAGTCAATATTTTCATCCTTGGTTGAGAGCAGCCAGTTTTTCATGATGTTGATGGCGGAATGCTCTGCGCCGATTTCTTTCATGTACTGTTTTTGATAGCGGTAGAGGTTTTCGACCGAAAACGCGTCGCCCACGGGCCTTGCAATTACATCCGCCAACATTCTCGCCGCTCGCATACCTGCCGCCATGCCGCTGCCGAGCATGGGGATGGTCATGTAGGCACTGTCGCCCACCAACGCATAACCGTTTGAAACCATGGTCGCAATCGGATGACGCACGGGAATTTGAAGCTTTTCGCCGCCGACATCCACCGTGTCGCCGATTATCTCATTATCCTTGCGCAAATCCTCCAGCGCGTTTTTGAACCGTGCATCCGTAAGCTTACCGACTCGACCGATTAACACATCGGCACGCTTTTCATCATAAGAAAGCAAGCACCACGAAATGCCGTTTTCGCCCAAATGCTTCAAATAGGCGCAGTTGGTGTACTTCGGGCGCTTTGTGCCCTCGGGTCGGTTGAAAAAGGTGCGGCGAACCACAAAGGTATCGTTCGGGTCGATTTTCTGCTCAATCCCGAAATCATCGGGCAAAGAACAGCGAACAGGCGAATTGACGCCGCCGCAGTCAACGACCAAACCGGCTTCCTCCACCGTGCCGTCTGCCAATTGCACACCGACTGCTTTTCCCTGCTCAATCAGCAGGCGGTCAACTCTTGTTTCATAAAACACCTGCGCACCGACTTCGGTTGCCAAGGTTTCGAGCCACGCATTGAACGGACGGCGGTACATGGCAAAATCCAATTCCTCCTCCGGCACGGGCACAAACAGCTTCACACCTTTTGACGGCGGAACAAAGGTCCACGAACGCTTGCGGGTGTGAATCTCTTCGGGAGGCAAGGGCAAACCGACCATGGCAAAAGTTTCTTCCTCCATATCGTCCGTCCAGTTATAAGCAACCTGTTCTTTTTTCTTTGCCTCAAAAACCTTGACGCAAAAACCTTGTTCCGCAGCAAATTTTGCAAAAGTCAAACCGCTTTGGTTTGCGCCGATTACAACGATTTTTTTCACAAAATCAATCCCCTCTGATTGCTTTATTCTTCGTACCACGTGAACTCGGTGATTTCATCAATCGGTGCGGTTATTTCACTGCTGTAGCCGAGGATTTCGCAATTGCCTGCCGCATTGTCCTGTGAAACGGCATAATAGGTCTTTCCGTCCTCACCGTCTGCCGAGCCGTCATCCCGTACATGAATAACAACGCCGTTTTCGAGCAGAATGTCGCAAATATATTTTTGCGGTAAAACTTTCAATTCTTTCCAAATTGTGATATCATTCGGTATAATGAGAATCACCTGCCTTTATTTCTTCATCATACAGCATTCGACGGAAAATATAATTACAATTTTGAAATTCGGAGAAAAATATGGAAGAAAAAACCAATGTTATGCGCATATTAGACCAAAAGAAAGTGCCCTATCAACCGCACACCTTTACTTCCGAGGGCGCAAAATCGGGCTTGGAGATTGCCGCCATCTTCGGACTTAACCCGGCGAGAGTGTTCAAAACACTTGTCACCGTCGGCAAAAGCGGCACGCATTACTGCTTTGTCATTCCGGCGGAAAACGAATTGGATTTGAAAAAAGCCGCTTCCGCCGTCAAAGAAAAATCCATTGAAATGATCAAATCCAAAGAGCTTCTTCCTCTCACGGGCTACATCCACGGCGGCTGCTCTCCTATCGGCATGAAAAAGTTTTTCCGCACCGTATTCCACCAAACGGCACCGCAGTTTGACACAATTATTTTCAGCGCAGGAAAAATCGGATTTCATGTAGAAATGAGCTTTGCCGACTTGCAAAAAGTGATTCGGGTCGAAACAGCGGATTTGACCGTTGAGGAACAAGCCGATGCATGATTTGAAAAGCCAAATTCAAAGCAAGTTGCATCACCCCATGCCCGTCACCGTTTTGGAAACGGTGGATTCCACCAACCGCTATTTGAAAGAAACGCTTGAACAAAGCGAATGCACGCAACAAGCGGTGTTGGCGAAGACGCAGACAGCCGGGTGCGGACGAAGCGGAAAAAGCTTTTTTTCGCCTGCCGACAAGGGACTGTATTTGTCGCTGTTCTGCCCGATGAAAAGCTATGAGGACACAGTGGCTTTGACCGTAAAAACGAGCGTTGCCGCAGCTGTGGCAATCGAAACGGTTTGCAAAAAACAAGTTCAAATCAAATGGGTCAACGACCTGTACTACGGCAGCAAAAAGGTTTGCGGCATTTTAACGCAAGCGGTGACCAACCGAGCGAATCACTTTGTCGGGGTCATCATCGGCATCGGCATCAATCTGTTTGAAACCGCTCTTCCGCCCGAAATTGCCGACACGGCGGGTGCGCTAAACGCCGAAAAGAACTGCGTTGCCGCCCTCGCCGCCGCCGTGATTGACAACACAATGGACTTCACGCAAACCGATTCGGCGGAAGATTGGTACACCTATTACACTGAACACAGCATGGTGCTCGGGCAGGACATCACCTATTTTCAAAACGGAATCCCACACCGAGCCAAAGCAATCGGCATTGACCGACAAGGCGGACTGATGATTCAAACGCCCGACGGAAATGAATTGACGCTCACAAGCGGAGAAGTCAGCCTTCGCCTTACGGATTGAGAATATAGACCGCAAAGCTGAGATATGCGGCGAAGCTTAACCACAGCAAATACGGGATTTGCAGCATTCCTGCCAAGCGTTCAGTTTTAAAAAAAGCAATGAGCATCGCCGCCACCAAAATCCAAAGCAAAATCAGCCAAACGAACGAAAACAAATACGCACGGAGATTGAAAAACAGAATGCTCCAGAAAAAGTTCACCGCCAGCTGAACCCAAAACAGCACAAGTCCGATGGTTCGATAATCCCCCTGCGCATTGTAGACCATCGCCGCGCCGATGCCCATGAGCAAATAGAGCACCGTCCAAACAATCGGAAACAAAATCGCAGGTGGAGCAAGCGCAGGCTTTTCCACCGTTTGATAAAGCATCATGTTTTCGCCCGTAAGCAACGCAGACAGCGAACCGACCAACAATGAAATCGCCGGGAAGACCAAATATGGAATCCATTTCTTCTTCATTCTCATCACCCGTTTCAGCGTATTCGTTTCGGGAGGAGAATATGACCGAAGTATACGGATTTCCGGCATACGGATTCATACGGATTCCCAATGGGTTTTTCTTGCATTTTTGCATTTATTCTGTTAAAATTAAAGGGAATAAACAAATCCGGAGGTGCAATTCATGCTAAAAGGACTCCTCAAATTCACAGCCGCCGCAGCCGCCGCTGCCGGGACCGGCTATGCCATTCAAAACAAAATCATCACGCCCGGTGCAGCCGTATCCCGTGCCGCAAACGCCGTAAAGGTCAGCACCGAATCCAAAACCGACTACGACAACGGCATTGCGCTCACGCCCCCGATGGGCTGGTCAAGCTGGAACCTGTTCCGCAACAAAATCAACGAAGAGCTGATTTTGCAAACTGCCAAAGCCATGGTGGACAGCGGTTTGGCAGACGCAGGCTACACCTACATCAACTTGGATGACTGCTGGCAGTCCTCCTCCCGTGACGAAAACGGCAGAATGATGGGTGACTTGACCAATTTCCCCCGTGGCATCAAAGCCCTGGTTGACGATATCAACGCAATGGGGCTGAAGGTCGGTATTTATTCTTCAAACGGCACGCACACCTGCGAGGATTTGCCTGCCTCTCTCGGTCACGAAGA
>DNXM01000059.1:1415-3028 GCA_003505905.1 Oscillospiraceae bacterium | reverse complement strand
GTTAATTTCACTGTGGCCGATGTATTTTGACATATGCGCAAGCCTCATTTCACGATACAGTTTAGAATATAGAGCATCGCCGGTTCGACATCACACAAGCCGCTTAACAAGACGCAAATAGAAAATCAAGGTACTTCGTGTCGAAATCAGGCGGCACATCATCTTCAACGACAGCGATTCTGAAATACGCGGATAACCAAGTTGAGGTATCATCAAGCGATTTCTCATAGGACTGACTGTCTTGCAGGGCGGATGTGAAGCATTGCTTCATCATGGTGTCTTTTTCATCCCAACAGGTATCTTTACAGAAGTCATCATAATACTGCGCCTCATTGTCTGTCTGCAAGTCATCCATGTTATCATAGTCTTCAGCGTCAATGCGCGGATGAAGCGGAAGCTCGGTTTGCTCGTAATAAGCGTTTAATAAATCTCCGCTCATTGATCTTCCTCCCGAAAAGACAGTCCCATCGCTCGGAGTTTTTCTGTAATCTCATCAAGAGATTTTTGACCGAGATTGCGAATCTTCATCATTTCGGCGAGGGACTTCTCGGTGATTTCACCAACCGTATTGATACCCGCACGTTTCAGACAGTTAAAACTGCGAACCGTGAAATCCAGCTCCTCGATGGCCGTGGTGCTGTTTTTGTGCGGTACGGCGTCGTCACTCGGGACGAGAAGACTCGGTTCTTCCGAGGAACCGCCGAGAGAAGCAATCATGCTGTAATGCGCCCGCAGAATCTGAGAAGCAACCGTTATCGACGCTTGCGGCCGAATGGAGCCGTTTGTCATCACATCCAATCGGAGCCTTTCATAATCCAAATTGCTGCCGACGCGCATACGCTCAGCAGTGAAATTGACCTGCTGTACCGGCGAATAAATCGAGTCAACAAAGATAACTCCAATAGTTCCGTCGCCGTATAGTTCCTTATTCTTTTCGGCCGACACATAACCGACACCGTTCGCAAAGGTCAATTCCATACGGAAAGACACATTATCCGAGATAGTTGCGATGTGGTGTTCCGGATTCACGATTTCAAGCTCAGCACGGCATTGAATATCTCCGGCCGTTACTGTTCCGGGAAGACTTTTGTCAATGTAAAATGTTACAGGAGTTTTAGAATACAGTCTGCCGACAATGCCTTTCACATTCAGTACGATTTCGGTCAAGTCTTCTTTTACACCGTCAAGCGTCGAAAACTCGTGTAGCGCTTGCTTTCCGTTTGAAGATACTTTAATTTTCGTCACGGCAGAACCGGGCAAAGAGGAGAGCAATACGCGGCGAAGCGAATTGCCGAGCGTGGTTCCGTATCCGCTGAGAAGCGGCTCAACGGTTAGCGTTCCCGACCTTTCATCTGTGTCTGCAACCGAAATGCTCGGCGCTTCAATCGAAACATTTTCAAAAATGCGTGCGATTTCTTCATGCATGGCGATATCCTCCGTTATTATCAATTACATAGTACCAAAATGCGGTTTTCTCTTTATCGTTCATCTTGCAATAGATGTCCGACAGGATACGCAGCTTTTCTTCATCATTGCTGTCATTCCACAGTTTGGCGGATATCGGTATTTGAACGCAGTGAGGTATTCCGAAATGAAGAAGCGTATCAACAATC
>DNXM01000059.1:0-1403 GCA_003505905.1 Oscillospiraceae bacterium | reverse complement strand
CATTTCGGTCAACTGCATAAAATCAAATGCACTGTATTTCGTTGTCATAGCATGCTCCTTAATCCGGGAGTATGTTTCCTTTCACGACTTCCCAAATGTCCTTTGCGGAGAACGCAGTTATACCATCATATGAGTTGCGCACCCGCCAAGCAAAATTTGCTCTGTCCTCTTTTGATTCGGCGGCACAAATTGCAAAAATGGCATTGTTGCCGGATATCCGAAAAAGGAGCGACACCATAGGCTCGTTTTTGAGCTTTTCCGTGACGGAATCATACAGTTCCGGTTTTGTTTCAATATAGGCATAGAAGGGCAGTGTCTCGGGCGCTGCGATGGGATTGATTTCGGCGTGATAGCCCCTGATGATTCCTTTTTCTTCCAGCGATTTGATGCGGTTTTTCACAGCGACTCTGGTAAGACCTACCGTTTCGCCAATGTCAGAATAATTGAGCCGCGCATTTTCTCTTAATAGGGTGAGAATCTTGTTGTCAATTTCATCCAGTCCGTTAAATACCATTCTATTCCTCTTTTCCCAAGAGCTGCATGCTTGCCCTTGCATCTATCATTATACGCGAAAATTGTTTCAAATGCAAGTACACAACTTTCGTTTCGATACTATCAACATTACATAAAGAAATAATTGCGTATGCAATAATATCTCAACGAAAGTGCCCGCACTTAGCCCTCGTTCTGCACAAGGACGCTTGAGTTCTCAAAACATATCTCTTTGACGGTTTTTTCGTCGCAGATTTCCGACAATCTGTTTATGCCGGAAGTCATTCTCGGCGGTCTGTGGTTCGTGCGATGTTAAATTGTTCCGACGGCGCAAAGGATAAACCTTGTTATACTTTTTTGCAAAAAAGTGCCGAAAACGGGTCAACAAGCAGAATAAGAGAGGTTTATCGGACATAGTGTATGGTATAATAGAGCCATCAAAAGAAAAGGGGATGCAGAAAATGGAACAAGGATTTTTCGATAGGCTATTTGACATGGATAACAACGGTAAACCGGAAGATTTTGAAAAAGCGGCCGATTTCGCGGCATTCTTGACCTTGTTGCAAGCGGAAAAAGACGATGTTGCCGCTGACAAGGGGAAGGCCATTGACGACGAGGACTCGTATCAGTAAAGTTCTTGCCTTAAAAGAACCATTATTATGCGAAAGGAGAAAATGAAAATGTCGACCGTTCTTTTGCTGATTATTATCATTCCTGTCCTCTTTATTTCTGAGTTGCTGAAAATTGCGAAATAAACAAAGGCCGTTCCGACACAAAAAAGAGAAAATGCGCTTTTTTGCTTGCATTTTTTATTTATTATGATATAATAAGAATAAATAACCTTATGAAAGGGCTTGACAAATATGACAGCATCTGCGATAATTTCCGGCAAGCAAGCAAGCAAGCAAGCA
>DNXM01000072.1:1246-4212 GCA_003505905.1 Oscillospiraceae bacterium | reverse complement strand
CAGATAGCTGTTTTGTGCAACCATGCCCACCATGTTATCCTTGTTTTTGCGGTGCATCAAAAAACGGCTGACCAAGCGAGCCAAGGCGGCGCTCGGCGCACGGTTCGGCTCGAAAAGGTTTTCGTTTTCACGCAGCAGATGTTCGACAAACCGCAGTGCTTCCTGCGGATTTTCCGCCGTCATTGCGTCAATTTTCAACCCGATTTCTTTTTCGTTATCCAAAAGCTGTTCAGCCGTCATATTCCGTTACCAATCTTTTGAAAGCATTGCCCTTTTCTTCAAAGTTTTTGTATCGGTTATAGCTCGCCGCCGCAGGCGAAAGCAGGCAGCTCTTGCCCGGCTTTGTAAGCTTAAAGCTGCGTTCGACTGCAAGCTCCAAGGTTTCACACTTTTCCACATGAACAGGTGAACGGTATTGTGTTTTTTCGTCTGCAATCGCATAACCCGTTTCGGGCATACAGAGCAGGTTGTCAATGCCGCTTTCGGCAAGGTCACGCACAAACTGCGTATAGTCCAATCCACGGTCCAAGCCGCCGACAATCAGCGTGCCGACATTGCCCAGCGCACGCACATTGCCGATGGCGGCAGTGGGAATGGTGGCAATGGCATCGTCATAAAACGCAATGCCGTTTTTTACAATGAACTTGTCAAGGCGGTGCTCGATGCCGCCAAACGAATCAATCGCCTTACGGATGGCGTCATCGCTTACGCCGTATTCCCTCACAGCGGCGGCGGCAAAAAAGATATCCTGCCATTGCTGTTCGCCGGGCAGATGCTCGTTGTGACCGACCAGGCTTGCAAAAAATTCGTCGTTTTTGTATTCATTCTTGCTCACTTTTTTGCGGCGGGCACGAATGAAGCTCTCATCCCCGATGATGTCGCCGAGCGGTTGGTCGGCGTTGGAGATGAAAAGGTTGTTTTCGTTTTGATAACGGACAATGTTCAGCTTTGCGTTGACATAGCCGACAAAGCCGTTGTAATGGTCAAGGTGTTCGGGGTAAACATTGGTCAGCACGGCAATGTCGGGTGAAGCGTGCGCAAATTCAAGCTGATGGCAGCTCATTTCAATCACGGCGGTCTTGCCCTCAATTTCAGCCAAGCTCTCAAAAACGGGTGTGCCGATGTTGCCCATAATCATGCAGGGAATGTCGGCGGCGCAGAGCATTTTGTAGATGAGCGTGGTGGTTGTCGTTTTGCCCTTTGTGCCCGTGATGCCGATTTTTCTGCACGGCACAAACCGCAGGAACAAATCCATTTCCCCCGTGACAACGGTGTTTTTGCCGATTGTTACATCCCGCAGAGAAATGCCGGGGCTTTGCATGACGATGTCAAAATCGTTCAGACAATCCAAATAGTGTTCGCCCCAAATCAAATCCACATTGTCATCGTCGATTTCCACTTGGTTTTTGTCGGCAACGGTGAAATGGGTGTCGGGATAATATTTGCGCAAAAAGGCAAGTGTTGCCTTGCCCTCACGCCCGAAACCGAGAATGAGGGTGCGTTTATTTTTAAAAAAGTCAATTAAGGCTTGATACATAGCGGTACATTTCCTTTGCATACGGAAGAAAAGCATCGGGGACGGCGTTTTCTTCGTTGAATTCGTTCAGCAGCGGCTGAATCGGTTCGTCTGCCTCGTAATCACGAAGCAACAGCGGCAGCTTTTCGCCTCGGGCGAGGTATTGCTTTTTGGTTTGTGCTAAGGCGGCGTTCACTTCACGCACCGTGCCGACGCATTCAAACGGCTTGCTTTCCGCCTGACCCGTCAACCCGAGAAAATCGTTTTGCAGGTCTTCGATATCAAGCAGATTTGAGCCGAAAATATTTGTCAGCTCCTCGGGCGAGAGGAACGGCGAAAGAATGATGTAAACAAACAGACACTTGGCGCAATGACCGCACCAAATGTTTTTCTTACTGCCGACATTACAGCTGACAAACACGGAATGGTATTGTTTGAGTGCGGCAAATTGTGCGGCAATCTGCAACTCGTTAAAACAGCGAAGCAGGCTGAAATAGCGGGCAAAATTGCCGAAATGCGTTTCGATATAGCGGTTCAAATCCTGCTCGAATTCGTAGGACTTGGAATATTGATGGTTCACTTCCTGCCCGACAACGCTTGCTTCGTTGGCACTGCTCTCGTTGGACAGAATCACCTCGGTTGCGCCGATAAGGTAGGCACAGTAAAGCCCCAAAAAGCCGACAATGGCGGAAAACGGCGTGTGACCGTTGAGGTAGCCCTGACGGTTCAGCTCCAATAGCTCGGGCGCAATGGTGCGTTTGGTGCGCACAATATCCTTTTCGCTCAACCCTGCCGCCAGCACGCCCTGCGTGCGAGCCGCCTGGTCGTTGACGGTGAAGCATTTGATTTTGCCTTTTCGTTCGCCGAGCAGGGAAAGCGTTACATCGGAATCTTTTCCGCCGCCGATGGGCACAAGGCTGAAGTCCGCTGTGGAACAGCCTTGCCAGGTGTGTTCTTCACCCTCGCTTTTGACTTGAACGAAGGAATCAAAGTCGGTTTGGATGTTGTTGCGGAAAAAGAATTCGCCCAAACCGCCCCACCACAGCTTTTTCCACCACAGAACATCGTCTTCGCTCAGCTTGCCGCACCGAACAAAAACGGTTTCGGGGCAGGAGGCTTTCCAATAGCTGATAAGCTCCACCATGCCGAGTGAAAAGAGAATCGACTTGGCAGAGGGTGAGTCAAAATCGTTGAGCAGGTTCAAGTTGTCGGTCAAAACGGTTGTGGTCGGATGAAATTCGCAAACACCGTCCAACGCAAAATCAAAGGTTACGGTAATGCCCTGTTCGGTGCGAACTGCGGAAAAACCGTTGTAGGAAAAGGTTTTGTTTTTTTGTCGTAATTCGGTAAATAAAGTGTTCACCTTGCACCACCGTAATAATAAATTTCAAAATCAGTCTTTTGCAATCTTGGTCGGGTCACCGCAGCACTTCTTGTATTTTTTGCCGCT
>DNXM01000072.1:0-1212 GCA_003505905.1 Oscillospiraceae bacterium | reverse complement strand
CCACTTTTTCGGAGGCGGCCTTGCGCACGGGGCGCTTCTTTTCGCTGGTGTCGCCGCCTGCGTTGGTGCCCGTGATTTTCGCCTTTTGTTCACGCTTGGTGTCATCCTCGGTTCGTACCTGAACGGTGAGGAACAGGCGGATGGTGTCCATGCGAATTTGACGGGTCATATCGTCAAACATATCGTAGCTTTCAAAACGGAACGCAACAACGGGGTCTTTCTGACCATAGGCACGCAAGCCGATACCACGCTTAAGCTCATCCATGGCATCCAGGTGATCCATCCACTTGGCATCAACATTGTCAAGCAGCACCTTGCGCTCGAGCAACCGGGTGATTTCCTCGCCGAACTGCTCTTCCCGCATATCATAGCGGTCGTGACCCATTTGCGTGAGAATTTCAAGCAATTCGTCACGGTCGGTGATTTCGCCCAAATCGTCATCCGGGGCGATAATCCAACCTGCTAATTCGGACTTGAGACCGTCAATATTCCACTCGGATTTTTCAACGGAAGCAGGCAGATAGGTGTCGACAATTTCGCTCAAATCTTCATCGAGCATTTTAATCAAAGCCGGCTTGAGCTCTTCGCCGTCAAGCACCTGGTTGCGCTGTTTGTAAATCAGCTCACGCTGTTTGTTCATAACATCGTCGTACTGAAGCACATTCTTACGAATGGCGAAGTTTTGACCCTCGACCTTTTTCTGTGCGTTTTCGACAATGTTGGAGAAAATCTTGGTGTCCAGCGGCATATCCTCGGGCGCATTGAGGCGTTCAAGCATATTCTGCGCACGGTCGCCGCCGAACAAACGGGTCACATCGTCATCAAAGCTGAGGAAGAAGTGGCTTTCGCCGGGGTCACCCTGGCGGCCGGAACGACCGCGCAGCTGGTTGTCGATACGGCGTGATTCGTGACGCTCGGTGCCGATGATGTAAAGGCCGCCGGCTTCACGGACACGGTTCGCCTCCTCGGAGATTTCTTCTTTGTATTTGTCCTGCAGCTCGGTGAAGGTGGTGCGTGCTTCAAGGATTTCTTCGTTGTCGGTTTCGGCGAAGCCTGTTGCCTCGGCAATCAGCTCTTCGCTGTAGCCCTTGCGGCGCATTTCGCTCTTGGCAAGGAATTCGGCATTACCGCCGAGCATGATGTCGGTACCACGTCCGGCCATATTAGTAGCGATGGTAACAGCACCGTATTTACCTGCCTGAGCAACGATTT
>DNXM01000001.1:240-3231 GCA_003505905.1 Oscillospiraceae bacterium | reverse complement strand
TCCACGTCCGTTTCATTATCTGCCGTGGCAGGAAGCCGGGGTATACACATACCCCAACATCATTGCCCGACCGAACAGCTTTTCATTTCCGTCCGGGCACACCTCCTCATCCTTTGCGGCGGCAACCGTGCTGTTTTGCAACAACAAAAAGCTCGGTGCTCCTGCTTTGGTTTTGGCGGTGCTTATCGGCTTTTCCCGCATTTACTGCGGTGTGCATTATTGCACCGATGTTTTGGCGGGCACCGTTGTCGGCGTTGCGTTTGGCATTGCGGCGTTCTTCGGGGTGCGGGCATTGCTCAAGCTGCTCAACGACAAAAAGCCGAACGCAGTTAAATTCTTTGAAAAACTTTGATTTTTATTGACGAAAGGATATTACCATGAGCAAAACTGTTTTAATTGAAACCTCTGCACGCCATGTCCATGTAACCAAAGAGCATTTGGACATTCTTTTCGGTGAGGGCTATGAATTGACCAACAAAAAGGATTTGTCCCAGCCCGGTCAGTTCGCCAGCAACGAGCGTGTTGCGGTTGTCGGCGCAAAGGGCAGCTTCCCGGCTGTTTCGATTCTCGGTCCGGTTCGTCCTGCAACGCAGGTCGAGCTTTCCGCAAGCGATGCCCGTTCCATCGGTGTCACCGCTCCCATCCGTGAAAGCGGCGATATCGCCGGCAGCGGCGCCTGCAAGCTTGTTGGTCCCAAGGGCGAGGTTGAAATCAGCGAGGGCGTGATTGTTGCCAAAAGACACATCCACGCAACCCCCGAGGATGCCGAAAAGTACGGTCTTGCCGATAAGCAGATTGTGTCCGTCAAGGTTGAGTCCGACGGTCGCTCTTTGGTGTTCGGCGATGTGGTTGTCCGTGTCAGCCCGAAGTTTGCTTTGGCAATGCACATTGACACCGATGAATCCAATGCCGCAAGCTGTGTGCCCGGCATGATGGGCGAAATCATCGACTGATTTTTTGAAATCAAATCACAAGACCCTGCCTGTGGGATTGTTTCCCGTCGGCAGGGTCTTTTTTCGTCGGAAGAGCGGAATTTCTGTCAAGCCCCCGAAAATCGAGATTTTTCATTATTTGCACACGCACCCTCGTGTTTGTGCGAAAAAGCACGGAGTTCGGGCGATTGGAGCATTTCGTCAAAACATGAGAAAATTTCGAAATCAAGTAAAAATGATAAAAAAATCCGAAAAAGTTGCCGATTTGGGGTTGACAAGGGCAAAAAATAGGAGTATACTTCCATACCACGATTATAATGGATTTATGTGCCTTTCGGCTCGAATTCAATCCGTTAGCTCGTCAAATTAGACAAAAACAACAGCGAAACTTTGTCAAATTTCTCAACCGATTATTTATAGAAATGGAGTGATTTGCCTATGGCAAAAGCAGCCCAAATGGTCAAGCACGGCAAAATCGAACGATTGAGCTACAGCAGGATCAATGAGGTTATGGAGATGCCCAACTTCATTGAAATCCAGACGAACTCCTACAAGTGGTTCCTCGACAAGGGCTTGAAAGAGGTGTTCCGTGACATTGACGAAATCACCGATTACACGGGCAACCTGGTCTTGAGCTTCATCGACTACCGTATGGAGGATAAGCCGAAGTACAGCATCCGTGAATGCAAAAAGCGTGATGTGACTTACGCCGCTCCCATGCGTGTTACGGCTCGCCTTTACAACAAGGAAACCGGCGAAATCAAAGAGAACGAAGTTTACATGGGCGATTTTCCGCTGATGACCGACAGCGGTACTTTCATCATCAACGGTGCGGAGCGTGCCATCGTTTCCCAGTTGGTGCGTTCGCCCGGCGTTTACTTCGACATTGACCACGATAAGGTCGGCAAAGAGCTTTACAAGGCTCAGATTATTCCGAACCGCGGTGCATGGCTCGAATACGAAACCGACCAGAACGATTTGTTCTATGTCCGCATCGACAAAAACCGCAAAATTTTCATCACCACCTTCATCCGTGCCCTGTTCTGCGGCACCGATTTGGGCAACGGCACCAATGAAGAAATCATTGATTTGCTCGGTGACGATATTCGTTTGACAACCACGATGGAAAAGGACGAAAAGCAAAACGCCGAGGAAGCACTGCTTGAGGTTTACCGCAAGCTCCGTCCCGGTGAGCCTCCCACGCTCGAAACGGCACAGGCTCAGCTGGATATGCTCTTCTTCGATCCGCACCGCTATGACATTTCCCGTGTCGGTCGCTATAAATACAACAAAAAGCTTGCTATTTCCGACCGTATTGTCGGTGCATACACCACCGATATGGTTATCAACCAATTCACCGGCGAAATCATCGCCGAGGAAAACGAGCTGATTACACCGGCACTTGCTCACGAAATCGAGCAGGGTGGCGTGATGAAGATGTATGTTCGCCCGACGGAGGACAGCGAAGAGGTCATCTGTGTGCTGTCCAACGGCATGGTCGACATTAAGCCGTTCCTGCCGCAGTTCACCGCCGAACAGCTCGACGAAGTCGGCATCAACGAAATGGTCAGTGCGTCCGCACTCAAAACCATTTTGGAGGCCGCCGAAGCAGAGGGCTGGGATGATGCGGCTCTGCTTGAAAAACTGAAAGAGTGCGCGAATGACTTGATTCCCAAGCACATTGTGCGTGACGACATTTTTGCATCCATCAACTACCTGAACTGCCTTGCCAAGGGCTTGGGCACCAAGGACGATATTGACCACTTGGGCAACCGTCGTATCCGTTGTGTCGGCGAATTGCTTCAAAACCAATTCCGCATCGGCTTTACCCGTATGGAGCGTGTCGTGCGTGAGCGCATGACCATTCAGGCACAGGACAGCGACAAGCTCACTCCGCAGGCTCTCATCAGCATCCGCCCTGTTGTGGCGGCGATTAAGGAGTTCTTCGGTTCTTCTCCGCTTTCCCAGTTCATGGATCAGAACAACCCACTTGCCGAATTGACGCACAAGCGCCGTCTTTCCGCCTTGGGTCCCGGCGGTCTTTCCCGTGAAAGAGCCG
>DNXM01000001.1:0-134 GCA_003505905.1 Oscillospiraceae bacterium | reverse complement strand
AAGGTCCGAACATCGGCTTGATTTCCTATTTGGCAACCTTTGCCCGCATTAACGAATACGGCTTTGTTGAAGCTCCGTATCGCCGTGTGGATAAGGAAACCGGCGTGGTCACCGATGAAGTCTATTACATGACG
>DNXM01000229.1:2075-2881 GCA_003505905.1 Oscillospiraceae bacterium | reverse complement strand
AGAAGCTCCGCATTGAGGACGCTCTTGCCGCAACCAAGGCTGCTGTGGAAGAGGGCTGTGTCGCAGGCGGCGGCGTGGCTCTTATCAACGCCATCCCCGAGGTTGAAAAGCTCCTTGAAAGCGAAGAAGATGCCGATATCAAGACCGGTGTGAAGATTGTCTTGAAGGCTTTGGAAGCTCCCGTTCGTCAGATTGCCGCAAACGCAGGCTTGGAAGGCTCTGTGATTGTCAACGACATCCGCACAAGCGGTAAGGTTGGCTACGGCTTCGATTTCGCAAATGAAACCTATGTGGATATGGCGGCGGCAGGCATCTTGGATCCGACAAAGGTAACCCGTTCCGCTTTGCAGAACGCTTCCTCCGTTGCTTCCATGGTTTTGACCACCGAATCCCTTGTCACCGATAAGCCCGACCCGCAGGCTGATGCGGCACAGGCCGCTGCAATGGCTGCTGCACAGGGCGGCGGAATGTATTGATTTCATTCTCTTAATACTGATTCAAAAGCCGATGAATCCAAAGCTGATTCATCGGCTTTTCTGCTGTCTGATATTCTTTTGAATTTCGGTTCACAATAGTGCTTGTAAACGGTGCGCTCTGTCTATGATAATGCCTATACAAAGCGTCGCCGGCACAGCACAAGAAACCGATGGGTTTTCGCATAAACAAGCATAGAAAGAGGGCTACCGAACAGTTTGTGTTCGATAGCCCTTCTGAGCTTTTGTTTTGGTTTATCCTGCAGTTGCGGCCGTTGTGATTTCCGCAACAACATCGGCATAGTAGGTTGCTTTCAAATCGCTGTAGATTTT
>DNXM01000229.1:0-2043 GCA_003505905.1 Oscillospiraceae bacterium | reverse complement strand
ATTAAGCTTAACCAACATTGCGTTCTTGTCGCCACCCTCAACGGCATATGCTTTGGACTCGTAAGCCTTTTCAAGGGTTTCGGTTACTTCCTTGTCGGCAAGAGTTTCGCCGATTGTGAGGTGCCAGTAGGGCTTGGTGTATGCCTTTTCAAAATACATGACATGGTAGCCGTACTCGGTTTCAACAATACCGATATCACCTTCTTTACGGTCGGGGTCAAGTGCCCAAGCTTCAAAAGCTTTAACATACTGACCTCTGCCGACCTTTTCGTAAAGACCGCCGTTTTGGTTGGAGCCTGTGTCAGCGCTTTCTGCGGCGCAAAGCTCAAGGAAGGTTGCGAGCTTATCACTGCTCTCGTTAATCTTCTTCAAAGCCGCCTCTGCGGAAGCCTTCTTTTCAGCCTTATCTGCTGCGGCATCCTCTGCCTCGCTGTCAAACTGATAGAGGATGTGGCGGACATCAACGGGGTTGGTGTTGTCCTTGTACGGAGATTTAACCATGAGCAGGAGATAGTAGGTGCCATCCTCATCGAACAGCTTCTTATCGCCGACCTTGGTGGAATCTGCGTACAGCCAAGTAACAACACTTTCAGGCAAGCTGCCGGAGATGGTTTCTTTGCGGGCGTAGGTGGTAAGGGTTGCGGCATCGTCGGAATAGTCAACGCTTTCCTTCTGTGTTGCGGTAGCATACTGCTCTGCCAAAGTTTTGAAGGATGCGGAATCTTTTATTTTGCCGAACATTTCGTTTGCCTGCTTCTTGGCGGTTTCGGCGGCCTTGGTTTGAGCAGCCTGTGTTTCTTCGGTTGTTGCGTCATCGCCCAATTCGGGGGTTTCGGCAGCAACGGTGAACAAACGGAAATCAACGCTGTCATAAGCGGACTTGTCTTTGTTGTATTCCGCTTCGATTACATCGTCGGCATAGCCGTCACCGGTTCTTTCAAGAAGGTCCTGATAATAGGAGTTGGCGAGAGTTTCACGGTCAACAATCTTTTGGAAGGCAGCTTCGCTCATGCCTTTGCCGTAGTTGGAGCGAAGGTATTTGCCCAAGGAAACGGCTTGAGAACCGTTTTCCTCTGCATTGTCCTTAATATCCTGACGAAGGTCGTCGAGCATGGAAGCGGCTTCGGAGGTTTCTTCCTCTGTTGCATTATAGCCTTCTTTTGCCGCCATGTCCGCCAAAATGACGGTGCGGCGGAGATTGAGCAAAGCGATGTGCTCAAAATACTGCTTCCAAGTCGGGGTCGTTCCGTCCTCAAGGGTGAAGTCGGTGCCGACATATTCCTGGTCTTCGGGCAGCTTGGAGGAATCATAACCGGTGTACATAACGCCGTATCCCTCGCCGTAGTAGGAGTCGTACTGATTGGACATATTCAGGTAGTAGTAGTGGGTGGATTTGTAGTAGTACTCGTACTCAACGGCGGAATAACTCTTACCGTCAACGGTTTTGATGGTTTTGAAACGCTCAAAAACGCCGAGGTTGAAACAGGCAACAACAGCGATTGCCAATGCGGCAACAATGCAAATAACAAGCGTGATGATGTTCTTGGTCTGCTGTTTCATGCCGCTGACATTTACACGGTGCGATTTTTTGCTGTTTTGCTTTGCGCTTTTGGCTAATCTTGCCTTGCGCTCTTCTCTGTAGTCTTGCGCTGATTTCTGGGTAGCCATTTAATCAATCCTTTTCGATTAAGATATAGTGTAGCCGAAACTAACAAAACACATTATATACTATTTTTTCTAAAGATACAAGCAATTTACCAAAAAATTATTGTTTTGCCCGATTATTTTTATTATGATTTACTTTTTCATCACACAAATGTCAAAAGTCCGCCCGCTGTTGTCGGTCGGACTTTGATGATAATATTTCAGTGGTCTTTTATTGTTTCGGTAACGGTCTTGGCAAGCCCTGCAATCCCTTGAATTTCGGAGGGAATAATGATTTTGGTTGCCTGACCGTCCGCCGCCTTTTCAAAGGCATCCAAGCTGCGGATGGTGAGGAAGCCTTCACCGGGATTTGCCTCGTTAATCAGCTGAATTGCTTTG
>DNXM01000068.1 GCA_003505905.1 Oscillospiraceae bacterium | reverse complement strand
CGATCGCCTCGAGGTCGTGCGTGAGCGCGTCCATACCGGTATGCGCGCAAAGCTTCTGCGGCATCGTGAGGGTGAGCTCGGGATCGACGATTGCGATATCGGGAGTAATCTCAAAGTCCGCAATCGGAAACTTAATGCCCTGAGCATAATCGGTGATGATGGAGAATGCCGTCACTTCCGTAGCCGTACCGGAGGTGGACGAGATTGCGCAGAAATGCGCTTTGGCGCGGAGCTTCGGCAGTCCGAAAACCTTGCACATATCCTGGAACGTGCACTCGGGATATTCGTACTTAATCCACATCGCCTTCGCCGCATCAATGGGTGAACCACCGCCGATGGCGACAATCCAATCGGGCGCAAACCGTATCATTTCTTCCGCACCCCGCATCACGGTTTCGACCGACGGGTCCGGCTCAATGCCGTCAAAAACCCGAACCTCCATCCCTGCCTGTTTCAAGTACTGCTCCGCTTTTTCCAAAAAGCCGAATCGTTTCATGGCACTGCCGCCCACGCAAATCATCGCGCGCTTGCCCTTGAATGTTTTGAGTGCTTCCAAAGAGCCTGCTCCGTGATACAAATCACGGGGAAGTGTAAACCTTGCCATTTGTTTTCCTCCGTTTTGTTTTTGATTATTTGCCGTTCCCGAAACGACAGTGGTTTCGATGCACATGGATTTCGGCAAGCTTGTGCAAAAACACAATGTGCGCTCCCCTGCCATGTTGCTTTCTCTTTGTTATTATGGCAATACCACCGGCGCATTATGCCGCCGCAAAAAGAAAAACAGCCGTTTGTTTTCACGCGCAACTGCTTCAAAAAAATATGATTTAGCTTGTTGTAGCAACAAAAGGCGGACACCGAAGTGCCCGCCTTTTTTGAAGGGATTGGTATTAGTAAGCGACTGTGAAGCTAATCGTCTTACCGCTGTCAATCCAAGTCTTGCCAAAGAGAGCTTCCACTCGGTAAGTGATGCTGTTGGCAGCTGAATAATACTTGGTAAGAGTCCATGTGGTTTGGTCACCGTTGACCACACCGCCCGTTCTCACGCTTGCCGCAACCGTGCCGTTTTTGTCAACAAGACGGAAACCGCTTGCGTTCTTATCGGTAACAACCGTGAAAGTCTGCGGTCTGAAGCGGAGGACACGATTGCTTGCGTCAACCGAAATAACAGCGTCCTTGTAATCGCCCGTTGTGGGAAGAACAGGAGCCGGAACATACTTGGTGACATTCAAGACAAGGGTCTTATCCGAAGCAGTCCACTTATTGGTGGAATCGGCAGTGTCAAGCTTGAAGGTATATTCTCTGACTTCGCTGAGCTTGCGGGTAACCTCATAAACCTTGGTGCCGTCTTCGTTAATCTTCTTCGGTGTGCTGAGAGTCATGGTCGTCTTGCGGAGGGAATCCGTAAAGCGGACTCTCTGCGTATCCTTACCGGCAACGATTTGAAGGGTTACGGTGTCGTTGGTGGTGAAGGTCGTGACAGCCTTTTCGCCGACAATAGCGGAAACAGACTTCACTTCCGCATCGTCACCGGTGCTGGTCTTGCCGTAGAAGTCGATATAGTCGTCATCCCAACCGCCGGCTGCGTTGAACGACTTCGCTCTTGCAGAATAAACGAATTCGCCGTCGTTGTAAATCTTGATGTTGATATACCAGGTTTCGGTGCCGTCACCATTGTTCACAATGGAGGTAACGGCGGCATTCGAACGGTCATAGGTCATGGTGTAACCGTCGTGGACAACCTGAACCTTTGCAATGTCAGTCATCGAGGAGGTGAATGCGAAGGAAACAACATCGTTCTTCATGTAGTGTTCCTGGGTGCAAACGAAGGTGGTGATGGTGCATCCGTTGCCACGCAAACGGCTGAATGCAAGGGCAAGCTTTGCCGCAGCGTCATCAACAAGCTTTTGGTTGGTGCCTGCCTTGTTGTTAATCAACGAGAGAGAAATCGCCTGTGCTTCGAGCTTTGCTTCGTTGTAGGCGTTCCAGGTTACCTCGCTGTATTCGCTCTGATCCTTTGTGGGGGTAAGAGCGAGTGCGTTGGTCAAATCGTCGTATTTGCAAATCGGACGGGACTCAAGATTCTTTGCAGCGTTCAAGTTTGTGGTTGCAGTGGTGACATCGGAAACGCTTGCGTTATCGTCGTCATAGACACCCTTTGCGGCGGCAAGAGCCGTTTCATAATCGCCCCAGCTTTCAGCTGTTGCAATATCCTCGGTCAAGGTCGGGGCACCGTCAATGGCGGTCTTCAAAGCGGTCTTATCAGCCTTGGGAACGAGTGCCTCAAGAGCTTCGCTCAATGCGGAGGCAGCGGCATCAATAACACCCTGGTTTACGCCTGCTTCGTCGTCAAGCATCTCCGTATTGACATCCTTGGCTGCCTGATAAAGAGCCTTGACATTGCTGTCGGTAACGGATGCGGGCGTGTAGTTGGTGTCAATGACATCTTCAATTTCTTCATAAGCGGCGATTGCATCATTGAGGTCATCATAGTTGCAATCGGGAAGCTGTGCAACATCTTCAATAGCCTGTCTGAGAGCGGACTCTGCGTCGTCAACCT
>DNXM01000169.1:3205-4986 GCA_003505905.1 Oscillospiraceae bacterium | reverse complement strand
AAGAGGGCGAAGAAAAGCTTCACCTTCTCATGGTGGATGACCATATTCCTGCCGGTGCAAAGCTGTATTGATGAGCGAAAAATAGGCGTTCATCGGTTACAAAACAAAACGATGGGCGGTTCTGTACGCTGTGCAGAGTCGCCCTTTTTTTCGAGGAATTCAAATGAAAGAAAAAGCGTTTTTTTCTCAATATCCAATGGTTGCGGTCGCTCTTTCGGGCGGCGTCGATTCGGCTTATTTGCTCTACGAAGCCAAACGGCACGCCGAAAAAGTGCAGGCGTATTTCGTCAAAACCGATTTTCAGCCGCAGCTTGAGTGGGAGGATGCCAAGCGAATTGCCGATTTTCTCGGGGTCGAACTCACAACGGTTTCCGTTGATATTCTTGCCGATGAGCAGATTGCCGCCAACGGCGCAGACCGTTGCTATGCGTGCAAAAAACGCCTTTTTTTCGCTCTTGCCGAGCAGGCGAGGGCAGACGGCTTTTCGGTTCTACTTGACGGAACGAATGCTTCCGATTCGGCGGAAGACCGTCCCGGTATGAAAGCGTTACAGGAGCTTTCGGTTCTTTCTCCGCTTCGGTTGTGGGGTTTAACCAAAACCGAAATACGCAGCCGAGCTAAAGAAGCAGGACTTTTTATTTGGAATAAGCCTGCTTACGCTTGCCTTGCCACCCGCATTTTGAGTGGTCAACGCATTGAAAAACGGCTGTTGGAACGCACCGAACGGGCGGAAAACCTGTTGTTTTCGCTCGGATTCACCGATTTTCGGGTGCGCACCATAGGTGAAAAAGCAAAAATTGAGCTTCGGGAAGAACAGTTTCCTTTGCTTTTTGAATCTCGAAATCGAATTACGGAAGCTTTACTTCAAGAATACGCAGGTATCTGCTTGGATTTGGAGGGACGGCATGAATAACAAAATCAGACAAGTGTTGGAGAATGTCAAAAACGGAACGATTTCCGTGGAGGATGCTTTGCTTCAAATCAAGCAGCAGCCTTTTGAAGATATCGGCTATGCAAAGGTCGATTTGCACCGTTCTGTTCGGCAGGGCGTTGCCGAGGTTATCTACGGCGCCGGAAAGACACCCGAACAAATTCTCGGAATTATCCGCACTATGGCTGCGAGCGGACAGAGCACCGTGCTGATTACACGGTTGTCAGCGGAATCGGCGGTAATTATTCAAACAGAACAATCAATGCGTTATTTCTCTGATGCAAAAATCGGCTTGGTAGGTGAATTTCCAAAGGCGGACGGAATCGGCAAAATTGTGGTTGCAACGGGCGGAACAAGCGATATTCCCGTGGCGGAAGAAGCTGTTTTGACAGCGCAGGCATTGGGCAACGAGGTCGTTCGTTTGTACGATGTCGGCGTATCGGGCTTGCATCGGCTTTTGTCGTATTTGGATGAGCTGATGAGCGCAACGGTCGTTATCGCCGTTGCGGGCATGGAGGGCGCCTTGGCAAGCGTCATCGGCGGTTTAACCGATTGCCCCGTGATTGCCGTGCCGACTTCGGTTGGCTACGGAGCGGCTTTTGAAGGGCTGTCCGCCTTGCTGTCAATGCTCAATTCCTGTGCAAGCGGCGTTGCGGCGGTGAACATTGATAACGGCTTCGGTGCAGGCTATTTGGCGCATATGATAAACCATACGGAGGCAAAAAAATGAGGACATTGTATTTTGATTGTAATATGGGTGCTGCCGGTGATATGCTGTCTGCGGCTCTGTTTGAATTATTAGAAGAAAGCGATAAAAATCTGTTTTTACAAAAAATGAACGCCGGCGGTG
>DNXM01000169.1:0-3085 GCA_003505905.1 Oscillospiraceae bacterium | reverse complement strand
GCATGAGCATCATCACCATCATCATAGCTCGATGCACCACATTTTTGAAGATATTGATGCACTTGATTTTTCCGACACGGTGAAGCGAAATGCCAAGGCTGTTTATGAGCGGATTGCGCAAGCGGAAAGCAAAGTGCACGGCGTACCTGTGACCGACATTCATTTTCATGAGGTCGGAACCAGGGATGCCATTGCGGATGTGACGGCGGTTTGCGTGCTGCTTGAAATGCTCGGCGTGCAGAAAATCATCGCTTCTCCGATTCGGGTTGGTTTCGGTCAAGTAACCTGCGCCCACGGTATTTTGCCTGTTCCTGCGCCTGCAACCGCTCATTTATTGCAGGGCATTCCGTTTTATGCCGGCGATTTTCAGGGTGAGCTTTGCACCCCGACAGGTGCGGCTTTGCTCAAATATTTCGCTTCTTCATTTGAACCGATGCCGATGATGACGGTGGAAAAAATCGGCTATGGCATGGGTAAAAAAGATTTTCCTGCCGCCAATTGCGTGCGTGCCATGCTCGGCGAAACGCAGGAAAAGGATGAAGAACTACTTGAAATAAAATGCAATATTGACGATATGACGGCAGAACATATTGCGTTTGCAACGGAAATTCTGCTTGAAAACGGCGCAAAAGATGTCTATACCGTGCCGGTCGGCATGAAAAAAAACCGCACGGGGACTTTGCTCGTTGTGTTGTGCGAGAAAGACCGAGAACAAGAGATGGTTCGCCTTTTGTTTCGTCATACCGCAACGCTCGGTGTCCGCATGAACACCGTTCGCCGTTTTACGATGAATCGCACGATGAAAACCATCAAAACGCCGCTCGGTGATGTGCGTGTGAAGTGCGCCGATGGATTCGGGACGACAAAAGAGAAATATGAATATGATGATTTAGCAAAAATCGCAAGCGAAAACCAGCTGTCCTTGCGTGAGGTTTTATCCAAGCTGAAAAAGGGGAATGATTGACAATGATGTGGCTTGTTGCCGCCGCTTGCTCGGCGTTGTTTGCAGGTCTTACCTCTGTTTTAGCCAAGTGCGGAATTCGAAAAACCGATTCGGATGTTGCCACGGCTCTGCGCACGGTTGTGGTGCTTGCCTTTTCTTGGCTAATGGTTTTGGTGGTCGGTTCGGGCAAGGATATTGCAATCTTGAGCGGAAAATCTCTGCTGTTTTTGGTTTTATCGGGCATTGCAACGGGTGCGTCGTGGATGTGCTATTTCAAGGCGTTATCTATGGGCGATGTCAATAAGGTGGTGCCGATTGATAAATCAAGCACGACCCTGACGGTTTTAGCGGCGATTCTTTTGTTTCGGGAAACGAACCATTTGGCGGTACGCTTAGTCGGCACGGCGGTGTTGACCGTTGGTATGCTGTTGATGGTTGAGAAGAAAAAAGAAAATGGCGGACAGGAAAAACGGCTATGGATTCCTTATGCCGTCGGCTCGGCGGCGTTTGCGGCATTGACTTCGATTTTGGCAAAGGTTGGCGTCACGGGGGTCGAATCCAATTTGGCAACGGCAATCCGTACGGCTGTGGTGCTGATGATGGCGTGGCTCATGGTGTTTGTCAAAGGAAAACAGTCACAAGTTCGTGCAGTTGATAAAAAGGAACTGCTGTTCATTGCCTTGTCGGGCATTGCGACAGGTGCGTCATGGCTTTGCTATTACTATGCCATTCAGCACGGCGAGGTTAGCATCGTTGTGCCGATTGATAAATTGAGTATCGTTGTGTCTGTTTTGTTTTCATACTTCGTGTTCAAGGAAAAGCTTACGCCCAAAGCGCTCGGCGGATTACTGCTGATGGTAGGCGGAACGCTTGCTATGGCAATTTGGGCGTAGGAGGCAGGCGAATTTGAATGATTTTTGCTTTTTGGCAATGCCCGGTGTCGTTTTGTGCGATATCGGGTGTTGTTTTTGCTTGTTTTCGGTTGATATATTTTTGCTGTTGTGATACAATCAAAATGAGTCTTTATAAACTTAATCCCGTGTTCAACTTAATAGTGTACAGGAGGAAAATTTATGAAACATTTCAAAAGGATTCTGTCTGCCGTGCTCACACTCATTCTGCTATTCGGCACGGTGAGTGTAGGCGTTGAGGGCTTCAGCGGCTTGTTTGCGACCCAAGCAAGCGCCGTCGATACCGAAACGCTCAGGGAAAACGCAGACGGCAGCTTCCGCATCCTGCAATTGTCGGATATTCAGGATAACTCCTATCTTTCGGCGAAAGCGTTTGCAACCATAAGGCTTGCCGTGCGCAAGTACAACCCGAATCTCATTGTACTTACGGGTGACAATGTTCTTTTTTGTAACGGTGACGATGTTTTTCGCACAACGGTTGACAGCTTGGTGAATGAGTTTGTCGATGCCTCCGGCAACAAAATTCCCTTTGCCGTTACATTCGGAAACCACGACTACGAGGTAAATTACCACGATGAAAATAAAACGAAAAAGATTTCTCTTAAAGAGCAATATGAATATTACCTTTCCAAGGGTGCGGTTAAGCTTGCACAGGACGGATTGGATACTTCAAGTGTTTCGGCAGAAACCTCCGACAATTCCGCAACCCTGTGGGGCACGGGTTATTTGGATGTTTACACGAATGACGGCTCAAAGGTTGCTCGCCGTGTTGTTTTGCTGAATACAGGCTCGTATGACGAAAACAACAGGGATTATTTTGCACGGGTCGGTTGTAATGTGGAAACACAGCAAGAGGAGAGCTATGCAAAGGTTGTTTCTGCGGTGAATGCTTGGACAAATGCCAAAAACAGCGCAAACGAAACGATTAAGTGCATTGTTTACCAGCATATTGCGCTACAGGAAGTGTATTTAGGCGACTCTCCTGCCACATCTATTTTAACCAAGCCGACCGTGGCGGGAAGCATTACCCATGCTTGCTATAAATACATTAACAATTACGATGTCCGCGGCACGGACCCTGACACAGACCCAACGCTTGCCAAGCGCAAGCAATATGTCGTAACCACCAAGAACCCGACCTTGACGGGCACCTTTGATGAAGCGCCGAAAAGCTCATACAACAGCACAAAGGATTTGTTTCTTGCGCTTGCCAAGGACAATGTTATCGGTT
>DNXM01000010.1:18368-23041 GCA_003505905.1 Oscillospiraceae bacterium | reverse complement strand
TGTGAGGTCGGCGTTGTGAAACAGCGTTCTGCCGCCGTATTGAAGGGTTACATTGATTGCTTGAATCATTTATTTTGTTCGTCCTTTCTGTCAGTTCATCATATTAAGCAGTGCCAAGCCGATGTCGTGCAGGTGGCATTCCGCCGTTTGCAAAAAGCTGTCGGGGCACGAAACCAGCGAATTGTCCGCTTCAAAGGTCAAGTCGCCTTGGTAGTCAATTTCGTGAAGAGCGGACATGGTGTCCGCCCAGTCGATTTTTCCGTTGAACGGGAAAATGTGTGCGTCGGAGGTGTGGTCGTTATCGTGAATGTGAAGCGCACAAAGGTATTCCTTGCCGATGGCACGAATCAGTTCGCTTGGCTTGAAGCCGACCAAACCGCAATGTCCGATATCCAAACAGGCACCGAAGCGTTCCGAACCGAGCAGCTCCGTCATTTGGCGGAAATCACTCGGCGAGGAGCAGGCGGTGCAGACAAATTTTCCGTTTTCGTGTCCCCACATATTCTCCGTGCAGACACGCACGCCGTATTCGTCTATGTACGGCACAAGCCGCTGGTAAAAGCTGTAATTCAAATCAAAATCCGTTCGGTTTGCGACAAAGGAAATCGGATGGACGACAATGTTTTTCACGCCGAGCCTTCCGGCAATTTCGATGGAGCGGACAATCGCTTTGAACACAAATTTGTTGTAATCCTCATCCTCCTTGCGCATGGTGGGAAACGGTGCGTGCGCTTGGGTGAAAACAGCGTCATACCGCTTGGCAATTTCCTTGAGCGAATCAACGAGTGCGGGCATTTCATCACCGAGCAAAGGGCATTTCGGGTCATTCATGGGGAACATGGAATAGTCAATTCCGCTAAATCCCGCACGGCAAATGATTTCCACCGCTTTCTTATCGCCTAATCGCCGTGAGAGAGCATCGGTTTGGGTTGCGATTTTCATTTCAATTCCCCTTTCCAAAGCTTCTGCATAATTTTGCCTGCTTTGTAGATGTCACCGCAGCCAAGCGTAATAACCATGTCGCCTTCCTCGGCGTTCTCAATCACATGGCGAGCGACTTCATCAAAGGTGTTGTACCAAACACTGCCGGGGATTTTTTCGGCAAGCTGTGAAGTGTAGACACCGTAAGTATTGCGCTCACGGGAACCCATGATTTCCGTCATCACCACACGGTCGGCAAGACCGAGCACACGGGCAAAATCGTCCATGAGCATAGCGGTGCGGGAGAAGGTGAACGGCTGGAACACCGCCCAAACCTTTTTATAGCCCATGCGCATTGCCGAACGCAAAGTGACCTCCAGCTCGGCAGGGTGATGGGCGTAATCGTCAAACAAATCAATCCCGTTAAAGGTGCCGATTTTTTCAAACCGTCTGCCGGCTCCACCGAAGGCTTCAATGCCCTGCCTGCATTCGCTCGGCTCCATGCCCGAAGCGTAGGCGGCGGCAACGGCGGCAAGCGTGTTGAGAATGTTGTGTTCGCCCGGAATGTTCAACTGCACAGTCATTTCTTTTTTGCCGTTGTGCATCACATCAAAGCAGGCAAACGCGCCACGCACCATTTGAATGTTTTCGGGGTAAAAATCACAGTCGGGCGTTGAGCCGAAGGTGATGATGTGCTTGTCGGTAATGCCGTCGACGGCTTTGAGCACATTGGCATCGGATTGATTGAGCACGAGCGTGCGTGTCGTTTGCTGACAGAACTTGCGGAACGAGGCAATCAAATTGTCCATCGTCTTGAAATAGTCCATGTGGTCTTCGTCTATGTTCAGCACAACGGCGACATCGGGGGACAAATCCAAAAAGGTGTCCACGAATTCGCACGCTTCGCAAATGATGTTTTCGCTTTTGCCGACCAAACCGTTGGAGTCAATCATCGGCAGTCTGCCGCCGATGACCGCACTCGGGTCAAGTCCGCCCATGAGCATAATCTGTGTGAGCAGGGAGGTTACAGTCGTTTTGCCGTGTGTGCCGCTGATGCACACTGCATTGTCGTAGATGCGGGTAATTGCACCGAACAGCTTCGAGCGCTCAAAGGTCGGAATGCCCGATGCCTTGGCGGCGCACAGCTCGGGATTGTCGGGAAGAAGGGCGGCGGTGTAAACAATCATTTCCGCTCCCTCAATGTTTTCGGCTTTTTGGGGCATGGCAACGGGAATGCCAAGCTTGCGCACACGGGCAAGCGTTTCGCTTTCGTTCACATCTGAACCGCTGATTTCGTAGCCCTCTGCGTGTAATATTTCGGCTAACGGACACATACCGGAACCACCGATTCCAATGAAGTGAACCCGCTTGATTTCTTTCAGAAGCCGGTCGATGGATTTCATAAAGAATCACCTCGTCATTTTTTAACAATTTGCTATTATACCACATATTATGAGCGTGAGCAATTTATTTTAATAAGTTGGTGGCAAAAATGGAAAAATTTTTATTTTTAGGCGGTGACCGCCGTGCGCAGTATGCGGCGAAGGCTCTGATACGAGCCGGTTATGCGGCTTGCTTCGCCGAGGATTCGCAAACCTGGAACCGACAGGTGGAGGAATGCACACACCTTGTGCTGCCCCTGCCGATGACGCAGGACGGTGCGACGGTGTTTGCGCCGTTTCGCTCGGTGCCGGTTTCGCTTGATGAGCTGAAAAAAGCACTCAAAAAGGGGCAGACGGTGTTTGCGGGAATGCCGAAAACGGAATGGACGGATGAAGTGAAAAGTAAAGGTGTAACCTATTACGATTACTACAAAAAGGAAGCGTTGCTTTTTGCCAATGCGGCGGCAACGGCAGAAGGCGCATTGTTCGAGCTGATCGGTGCAACTGATACCACGATTTGCGGTTCATCCTTTATAATAACGGGATACGGGCGGATTGCCTCGGCTTTGGCACCACGCTTGCGTGCCCTTGGTGGAAAAGTGACCGTTGCGGCTCGTTCGGAAGAGCAATGTGTGCGAGCGGAAAACGATGGATGTAAAGCGGTAAAGCTTTACGAAATCGAGAGCGTTTTATCGGAATGTGACGCCCTGATTAACACCGTTCCGTCCCCGATTTTGGGCGAAAAACAGCTTTTGCACATAAAACGGGGCGCACTGCTGTTGGAGGTCGCATCCGCACCCTACGGAGTGGCGGAAGAAACGGTCAAGCGGTGCGGCTTGCGCTACATCAAAGCACCGGGCTTGCCCGGTCGGCTCTCGCCGCAAAGTGCAGGGGAAGCGATTGCCCGTGCGATTTTATCGGTTACCGAAGGAACGGAGGAGAGAGGATGAACGGAGTTAAAATCGGGTTTGCGCTGTGCGGTTCATTTTGCACCTTTGAGTCGGCGCTTGCGCAGATGGAACAACTGAAAAAGACCGGTGCCGATGTGACACCGATCTTTTCGGAGCAAGCTTATAACACGGATACCCGATTCGGCACGGCAAAATCGTTTCGGGAACGAGCCGAAGCCGTGACGGGACAGTCAATTATCCATACGATTGTGCAGGCAGAGCCGATTGGTCCGAAGAAAATGTTCGATTTGCTGTTGGTGGAGCCTTGTACGGGAAACACGCTCGGAAAACTTGCCAACGGCATCACCGACACGGCGGTGACCATGGCGTGCAAATCTCATTTGCGCACGGCACGACCGCTGCTGCTTGCGGTTTCGACCAACGATGCGTTGAGCGGTTCCGCCAAAAGCATCGGGGCGCTGATGAGCCGAAGCAGTGTCTTTTTCGTGCCCATGCGGCAGGATAATTCTGCCGAAAAGCCACGCAGTATTGTGGCGGATTTCAGCAAGACGGAGCAGGCGATTCGTTCGGCTTTGAAGGGCGAACAGTTACAGCCGATTGTGTTCGGCTGATTTACTTTGCCTCGTTCATTTCCTGCAAAATGAAGCGAACACGATCGGGGCAGTCGGTGATGATGCTGTCCACACCGGCACGGAGCATATTGCGAATCTCCTCGGCTTCATCCACTGTCCACACATTGACCTTCAAATTCTTGCCGTGGCATTGTTTCACATAGCCGTCACGGATACAGAGCTTGTGCGGATGAGATGCGGAGCAGCCCAAGCCGACCATGAGCATAATCGGCGGAAAGACGGTTTCAACGGCACGAAAATAGCCGTTGGGGTAGAGCAGGGCGGTTTTGCAGGCAGGATTTTTTTGCCTGACGAGCCTCAAAATCTTGACGCTGAAGCTTGAAATGAGCAGGATATCGCTCAAGCCGTGCTTTTCAACGGCTTCAAGCGTTTTGGTGACCAATTCGTCACGGCGCTTATCGTCCGGCTCTTTCTTTAATTCAATGTTTAATATTTTAAGGTTTCCGCTCGCCGCAACATCCAAAAACTCATCGAGCGTCGGCAGGGTCGTTCCCGCAAAATCCTTGCTGAAATAGCTGCCGAAATCGTGGCTCTTCAGTTCCTCCAGCGTCAAATCGCTGATTCTGCCCGTGCCGTCGGATGTGGCGTCAATGGTGTCGTTGTGACAGATGACGGGCACGCCGTCCTTGGACAGGTGCACATCGGTTTCAAAGCCGTCACAGCCAAGCTCAATGGCTTTAAGGAACGCAGGCAATGTGTTTTGGGGCGCACGCTTGTTGGCGCCTCGGTGTGCAATAATGTTACAGGAATACATGAAACCTTACCTCTTTTTACATGGCTTCGGGAACTGTGATGCCGAACATCTTCAACATTCCGCTCAAGGTTAG
>DNXM01000010.1:14874-18285 GCA_003505905.1 Oscillospiraceae bacterium | reverse complement strand
ACGGCAGGCGTTGTAAAATTTGTGGAACAAGGTTGCCAGCTCCACGCAGAAACGGGTAATCTTGGCAGGGTCATAATTCTTTGCGGCGGCAACAATTTCACCGGTGAGCGTTGCCAGGTGCGAAATCAGCTCACGCTCCTCGGGTGCCGTAAGCAGGGCAAGCTGTTCGGGCGTGCAGGTGATTTCTTCGTTGGGGTCTTTGTTGAGCTTTTTGAAAATGCTGCAAATGCGTGCGTGCGCATATTGGCAGTAGTAAACGGGGTTCTGTGCGCTTTGCTCCACAGCCAAATCAAGGTCAAAGTCCATTTGTGAGCCGGGTTCACGCATATTGAACAGAAAACGAACGGCATCAATCGGAATATCGTCCAGCAAATCAACCAGGGTGATGGATTTGCCCGTGCGCTTGGACATACGAACGACCTCACCGCCTCGTGTCAGACGAACCAACTGCATGAGGATAATGTCCAAACGGCTCGAATCAATGCCGAGGGCTTCCAGTGCGCCTTTCATACGGGCAACATGACCGTGGTGGTCGGCACCCCAAACATTGATGGCTTTGTCGAAGCTACGCTTTTCCAATTTGTTGCGGTGGTAGGCAATGTCGGCGGCAAAGTAAGTGGGGTTGCCATTGGCACGCACCAGCACTTCGTCCTTTTCGCCGCCATGCTCGGTTGCCTTGTACCAAACCGCACCGTCTTTTTCATAAGTCAAGCCTTTTTCTTTGAGAAGGTTGAGCGTGTCGGTCAACTCACCGCTTTGGTAAAGCGAGCTTTCACGGAACCAAACATCGTAGAAAATGCGGTATTTGTCGAGGTTGTCGTGCATTTTGTCAATGTTCTTCGGCAAGGCAAAGTCCACAAGAGCCTTGCGGCGGTCTTCTTCGCTTTCGCTCATGTATTTGTCGCCGTATACATCGGCAAATTCTTTGGCACGCTCGGCAATGTCATCGCCGTGGTAGCTGTCCTCGGGCAGCTCGGGTGCGTTCTCACCCTCGAAAATCTGACGGTAGCGAATGTCAAGTGACAGACCGAACTTTGCAATTTGATTGCCGGCGTCGTTGACATAAAATTCACGGGTGACTTTGTAGCCGGCATGGTCCATTACCGCCGCCAAGCAGTCGCCCAACGCACCGCCGCGGGCGTTGCCCATGTGCATCGGACCCGTCGGGTTAGCGGAAACAAATTCGATGTTGACGGTTTTGCCCTCGCCGAAGTCGGAGCGGCCGTAATCCTCGCCCATGGCAAGAATATCCGCCACAATATCGGAATAAAAACGGTCGGACAGGTAAAAATTGATAAAGCCCGGTCCTGCCGGTTCGCATTTTGCGATATATGTGCCTTCCGTTTGGATTGCCGCACACAGAGCGTCGGCAATCATACGGGGGGCACGGCGGAACGCCTTTGCGCCTGCCATACGTGCATTTGAGGAAAAGTCGCCGTTGGCACGGTCGGCAGGCACTTCAATGTTGAAAGCGGGAATTTGCGCTTCGGGCAATGCACCGGAAGCGATGCAGGCGGAAAACGCCTCGGATACGGCGTCGCCGATTTGTTTTTGTACTTGGTTTACGAGCTTGGACATGGGTAATCAACCTTTCGTTTCTTCAGATCGGTAATCAATTGTTAAATCGTTTTGGGAGCAGAAGCCGGCATCAAAATCCAGCGTGTAGCTGAAGAACAGATGGCCGTCTTTTTCGCTGAGCTCGGCTCGAATCTCTTTGCCGAAAATGCCCAGCGTCAAATCACCGTATTCGGTGGAGTAGGCGCAGGTATAACGCTTCCCCGGTTCAATGGTCAGGTTGGCGCAATGCGTGCCTGAACGAACCATGTCAATGCGTTTGCCCGTGTAGGTGATGGTGACACGGCTGCCTTTGAAATCTTCGGTTTCTTCGTAAGTCAGAATGCAGCCGTTTTCGGTGCGTTCCAGTTCGCCGACGGTGGTGAGCCGGGATTCCTCTCTCTCACCGTCAATTTCGTGAGAGTCGGAAATGGTGATAATCACTTTTTCTTTCATGTTTTTCTCCGATTGGGTCCGGACATAATGTAATAACCAAAATATAATAGCATAGAATTGAAGAATATGCAACTTGGTTGGGCAACTTTTTGCGCCGAACGGAAAAGTTTTTCAAAAGAAGTGCAAAAAAAGGTTGACAGATTGGAAAAAGTCTGCTATTCTATACGAGCAAACAAAGCAGGAAATCCGCTTCCTCACCGTCTGGGCTTGTTCTCGAAGGCGGTCAATATTCATCAGCCGTTTCCCTCGGGTGCGGTTGCGTGTAATTGTGTGTAGGCGGTGATGTACTGCTTACGCATTATTTTTTTATCTCAATGGGGGTGCTTGAACATTAGTGCGAAAGAATTGCAAATCAATGAAGAAATAAGGGACCGTGAGCTGCGTGTTATCGGCAGTGACGGTGAACAGCTCGGCATTATGTCCGCCAATGAGGCGCTGAAGATTGCCGAGGAGAAAAACCTTGACTTGGTTAAGATTGCGCCGCAGGCGAAACCGCCGGTGTGCAAGGTGATGGATTACGGTAAATACCGTTTCGAACAGGCCAAGCGTGAGAAGGAAGCCAGAAAGAACCAACGAATTGTCGAAATTAAAGAAATTCGTCTTTCGGTCAACATTGATACGCATGACTTTGACACTAAGGTCGGTCACGCCAAACGATTCCTTGCCGACGGGAACAAAGTTAAGGTGTCAATCCGCTTCCGTGGTCGTGAGATGGCTCACACCAACCTCGGAATCGAGATTATGGATCGTTTCGCAAAGGCTTGCGGCGAATCGGCTTCGGTCGAAAAAGCAGCCAAGCTTGAGGGGCGTTCCATGCTGATGTTCCTTGTTCCGAAGGCAGCCAAATAATTGAAGGAGGATAACCCAAATGCCGAAAATCAAAACCCACAGTGGTGCAAAAAAACGTTTCAAAATCTCAAAGAACGGTAAGCCCATGAGAGGCCATGCCTACAAGTCCCACATCCTGACCAAGAAGAGCACCAAGCGCAAGAGAAACCTTCGCAAGGTTGAGGTTGCTGATGTAACCAACTGCAAGCAGATCAAGCGTCTTGTCCCCTACAAATAATATCGGAAGCTCAACTTACAATATTTATCGGAGGTAACTAATCATGGCTCGTATTAAGGGCGCAACTATGACTCGCAAGAGAAGAAATAAAGTTCTCAAAATGGCAAAGGGCTACTATGGCTCTAAAGCAAAGCTTTTCAAGACCGCAAAGCAGGCTGTTATGAAGTCCGGCCAGTATGCTTACATCGGCCGTAAGCTCAAAAAGCGTGACTTCCGCCGTTTGTGGATTTCCAGAATTTCCGCCGCTGCAAAGCTCAACGGTATGAATTACTCCACACTCATCAACGGCTTAAAGAAGGCTGACATCAGCCTCAACCGCAAGATGCTCAGCGAAA
>DNXM01000010.1:14359-14829 GCA_003505905.1 Oscillospiraceae bacterium | reverse complement strand
CTTTGCGAAAAGGCAAAGGCAGCTCTTTAATAATCAACCATACTGTCACGCTCCGTTTTACGGGGCGTGATTTTCTTTCGGAGGAACACCATGCACGAGCTTATCAGCAGTAAGACCAACGAAAAAATCAAAACGGCGGTTCGAATCCGTGACAGCGCCAAGGCACGCCGGGAAGAAGGCTTGTTTTTCGCCGAGGGTGCCCGCCTTTGCACCGATGCCGCAAACAGCACGCAGGTGAAATATTTGTTTTTCACCGAAACGGCGTCAAAAAAATATAACGAAGAAATTTATTTCCTTGAAGCAAAATGCGAAGAGGCTTTTCAAATATCGGGGGGTGCGGCAGAAAAGCTGTCGGATACTTTTTCGCCCCAAGGCATTTTTTGTGTATGCAAAACACTTGACAAAAAGTATAATATAGATATTATATATAATAAGCATAAGTTGATTGCACTCGAAAACATTCAGGACCG
>DNXM01000010.1:11867-14322 GCA_003505905.1 Oscillospiraceae bacterium | reverse complement strand
CAATTGTGCGCACGGCGGAGGCTCTTGGCATTGACGGAGCGGTGCTGTGCGGCTGTTGCGACATTTACAATCCGAAGGCACAGCGGGCGGCGATGGGTTCGCTTTTGCGTTTGCCAATGGTTACGGTGGAGGATTTGCCGAAAGCCCTGACAGGCTTTGCCGAGCACGGCTTTATGACGCTGTCCTCAACGCCGTGCGCATCGGCGCAGGATATCACCGAAACCGATTTGGGCGAAAAAACCGTTTGTGTCATCGGCAACGAGGGTAACGGCGTGACGGAGCAAACCGCCGAAAGCTGTATGAAACGGGTGCGTGTGCCCATGGCGGGTCGTGCGGAATCGCTCAATGCCTCGATGGCGGCGGCGATTATTATGTGGGAGCTGATGAGATGAACGAAGAAAAGGATGAACGGGTATACAGCGTGTGGCTTTCCTGTTGCATCGGTGCAGGCTGCGGAAGCTTTGATGCGGTGTCCCTTTTCTCTTCTGCCAAGGACTTTTACGAAGCCGGTCCGGTCGAATGGTACGGGTGCGGCTTGTTTCGACCGGCACAGCTTCGCCGCATGGAACGGCGTGATTTCAGCGAGGCGCAGAAAATTGTGCGGTTGTGCGATGAAAATTCATGGCATATCATTGACATGAACAGCGAATACTATCCCGTAAACTTAAAAGATATTCCCGATGCACCCGGTGTGCTTTATGCTTGGGGCGATGCGGAATGCCTAAAAAATCCGATGATGATTGCTGTGGTCGGCGCAAGAGATGCCACTCGATACAGTGTCGAGGTGACACACCGCCTCACGGTGGATTTTGCCAAGGTCGGCGTAACGGTGGTCAGCGGCGGTGCTGTCGGCATTGATACGGCGGCGCATCGAGGTGCCCTGGACGGCGGCGGAAAAACCGTTGCGGTCATGGGCTGCGGCTTGGGCGCCAAGTATTTGAGCGAAAACGAGGGTTTGCGCCGAGATATAGCCAACCACGGTGCGGTTATCAGCGAGTTTCCGCCCTTTTCCAAGCCGTTTCAAGGCAGCTTTCCGTTGCGCAACCGCATCATCAGCGGGTTATCCAAGGGCACGCTTGTTGTGGAAGCCGGGGAGCACAGCGGTTCGCTCGGAACGGCAAAATTTGCCCGTCAGCAAAACCGTGAGGTGTTTGCCGTGCCGGGGGATGTTATCAGCTCGGCGTTTGCAGGGTCGAATGTGCTGATTGCCAACGGTGCAAGACCTGTTTTTCGGGCGGAGGATGTGCTGTACGATTTTGCGTATTTGGACGAGCTGGATTTGTCTTTGCTCAAATCCGAGCCGCTTCGAAAGCCAACCAAACAAAAGCCGTTGGCGCCCGAAACACTCACCGAAGAACAGCGTAGGGTTTATGCCTGCTTTGACTGTGAGCCGATTGGATTTGATGCGCTTGTGGCAAAAAGCGGTTTCAGCGCACCGCTGTTATCGCAATATTTAACCGAATTGCAAATTATCGGTTTGGTTCAACCGCTGCCGGGCAAACGCTTTGCCGTGGCGGATTGAAAGACCGAACGATATATACCGATTATCACACGAAAGGACGGAAAACGGAGTGGCATACTTCTTTTCCGCAGAGTGAACCAATATGTCAAAGCTTGTTATTGTTGAGTCTATTTCAAAAGCAAAGGTCATCAAAGGCTTTTTGGGCGACGGTTACGAGGTGACCGCCTCGGTCGGTCATGTGCGTGACCTGCCTGCCTCAAAGCTGAGTGTTGATGTGCGCAACAATTTTGCGCCGAAATATGAAATTGTCAAAGGAAAAGAAAAGCTGGTTGCCGATTTGAAGAGCATGGTTAAAAAGAGTGACGGCGTGCTTCTTGCAACCGACCCCGACCGTGAGGGAGAAGCGATTTCCTGGCATCTTGCCACATTGTTGAATTTGGATTTGAAGGAGCAAAACCGTGTTACCTTCAACGAAATCACCCGTAAGGGTATTGAAACAGGCATGGCAAACCCTCGTTTGGTGGATTTGGATATGGTGAACGCCCAGCAGGCTCGCCGTATTCTCGACCGTTTGGTCGGTTACAAGCTCAGCCCCTTTGTCAGCCAAAAAATCCGCCGCGGACTTTCTGCCGGTCGTGTGCAGAGCGTTGCCGTGCGTTTGATTGTGGATAAAGAGGATGAAATCAACAGCTTTGTGCCGGAAGAGTATTGGTCATTGGACGCCAAGCTTACCTCTTCCGCTCGCCGTACCTTCTCGGCATCCTTTGTCGGCGATGAAACGGGCAAGGTCAAGCTTCAAACCAAGGAGCAGACCGACGGCTATATCGCCCGTTTGGCCGGTGCGGAATACACCGTCGGCTCCGTCAAAAAGGGTACCCGCAAGAAAAGCCCTGCACCACCCTTTACCACCTCCACCATGCAGCAGGAGGCCAGCCGCAAGCTGAACATGACTCCCCGCCGCACCATGGCCATTGCCCAGCAGCTTTATGAAGG
>DNXM01000010.1:5692-11862 GCA_003505905.1 Oscillospiraceae bacterium | reverse complement strand
GAAGGTGTTGAAATCACAGGTCAGGGCAGCATGGGTCTTATCACCTACATGAGAACAGACTCTCTTCGTATTTCCGACCAGGCAAGGGAACAGGGCGGCAACTATATCCGTGCCACTTACGGCGACAAATTCCTGCCCGAAAAGCCTCGTTTCTTCAAACAGCGTGCCAATGCGCAGGACGGCCATGAGGCAGTGCGTCCAAGCAACCCCGAATTGACCCCTGCGATGGTGAAGGACAGCCTGACCATCGAGCAGTATAAGCTTTACAACTTGATTTGGCTGCGTTTCATGGCAAGCTTGATGGCGGATTGCATTCAAAACACCGTCAAGGCGGAAATTATTGCACGAAAACCGGGCGAAGAAAGCTTCTGCACTTTTTCGGCAAGTGGTTATGAAGTAAAGTTCGAGGGCTTTACGGTTCTTTATGAGGAAAGCACGGACAGCGAGGACGAAAAAGATTCCAAATTGCCCGAATTGAAGAGCGATGAAAAACTCAAGCTCAAAGAATTGATTCCGGGACAGCACTTTACGCAGGCTCCGCCCCGTTACACCGAAGCTTCGTTGATTAAGGCGTTGGAAGAAAACGGTGTCGGTCGTCCGAGTACCTACGCAACGATTATTACAACAATTATTAAGCGTGAATATGTCAAGCGTTCGGCGAAGCAGCTGGTGCCCACCGAGTTGGGTGTTGCCACGACACGCTTGCTCAATGAGCGTTTTCCGAAAATCGTCAATGTCAAATTCACGGCATCTATGGAAAACTCGCTGGACGAAGTGGAAAACGGCAAGGAGGATTACATTGCCGTGCTGAAGGATTTCTACGGCGATTTTGAAAAGACGCTGGATAAGGCAAAGGCAGAAATGCAGGGCGTCAAGATTGAATTGGAAGAAGACAAAACCGATATCCCGTGCGAAAAGTGCGGTGCGATGATGGTGGTCAAAATCGGTCGTTACGGCAAATTCTTGGCTTGCCCGAATTACCCGACCTGCAAAAACGCCAAGCCCTTGATTCAGGAAACGGGTGCGCTCTGCCCGAAGTGCGGCAGTAAGGTTGTTGAAAAACGCAGTCGCAAGGGTCACACATTCTACGGCTGTGAAAGCTGGCCGAAGTGTGATTTTGTCACATGGGATAAGCCAACGGGCGAAACCTGCCCGAAGTGCGGCAAGGCTTTGTTCAAGCAAAGGGGAGGCATGATTTCCTGCTTGAACGAGGGCTGTGATTACCAAGTAAAAGCCACCAAAAAGAAGGACAAAACCGATGAATAAGATTACCGTAGTCGGCGCCGGTTTGGCAGGCGTTGAGGCGGCGTGGCAAATTGCCAAGGCAGGCGTTGCGGTGGAGCTTTGCGAAATGAAGCCCGAAAAACGCTCCCCTGCGCACAAGACCGACGGCTTTGCCGAATTGGTCTGTTCCAATTCCCTCAAAGCACAGCGCTTGGAAAGTGCCGCCGGCTTGCTCAAAGCGGAAATGCGGGAGTTCGGCTCGATTTGCATGGAAGCGGCAGATGCCTGCGCTGTGGCGGCAGGCGGTGCGCTCGCCGTTGACCGTGACCGCTTTTCACAGATTATCACCGAAAAAATTTCGGCGCATTCGCTCATTACCGTCAAGCACGGCGAAGTGACGAAGATTCCCGACGGCGTTTGTGTTTTGGCGGTCGGTCCGTTGGCTTCCGATGCCATTTCGGCTGAAATCGAAAAGCTCTGCGGCGGTCGTTTGAGCTTTTTCGATGCGGCGGCACCGATTGTCAGTGCCGACAGCTTGGATTATAACTGTGCATTCACGCAGTCCCGCTATGACCGAGGCGGTGAGGATGACTATATCAACTGCCCGATGAACAAGGCAGAGTACGAAGCGTTTTATGAAGCTTTGATGGGAGCCGAGCGTGCGGATGTTCATGCGTTTGATGAGCGGCACGATGTTTATGAGGGCTGTATGCCCATTGAAGCCATGGCGATTCGAGGAGCGGACACCATGCGGTTCGGTCCGCTCAAGCCCGTCGGCTTGCGTGACCCGAGAACGGGACACCGTCCGTGGGCGGTGCTTCAGCTGCGCCGTGAAAATGCCGAGGGTACGCTGTTTAATTTGGTCGGTTTTCAAACCAACCTCAAATTCGGCGAGCAAAAGCGTGTGTTCTCCATGATTCCCGCTCTGAAAAATGCGGAATTTGTCCGCTACGGGGTCATGCACCGCAATACCTTTATCAACAGCCCGAAGCTGATGAATGCGGATTATTCGTTCCGCACCCGTCCGTCGCTGTTCTTTGCCGGTCAGATTACCGGGGTGGAGGGCTATATGGAATCGGCTTCGTCCGGCATTTTGGCGGGTATCAACGCCGTGCGTGCGTTGCAGGGCAGAGAAAGCTTGGTGCTCAGCCGTTTGACGATGATGGGCGCTTTGGCGGATTATATGAGCCATTCGGAATCGGGAGATTTTCAGCCGATGGGTGCAAATTTCGGTATTTTACCGTCTTTGCCGGAAAAAATAAGAGATAAAAAAGAGCGGTACGGTGCTTTGGCGAATCGTGGAATTGAGGCATTGAAAGCGCAGTTAGCCGCAGAAAGATAAAGGAGGCAGAGAAAAATGAAAACAGATTTGGTCGCTTTTCAGCAAAAAATCGGCTATTCGTTTCAGGAAAAAAACCTGCTTCGCACCGCATTGACGCATTCATCCTATGCCAATGAATGCGGCGGTATGTTCAACGAACGATTGGAGTTTTTGGGTGACAGCGTGTTGGGCATGGTGACCGCCGAATATTTTTTCGAGCATCACAAAAATATGCCGGAGGGTGAATTGACCAAGCTCCGTGCCGCCACCGTTTGCGAAAAGTCGCTCTTCGGTTTTGCCAAGGAAATTGATTTGGGTTCTTTCATTTTGCTTGGCAAAGGCGAAGTGAACACCGGCGGACGGGAGCGTCCGTCCATTCTTTCCGATGCGTTTGAAGCGGTCATTGCCGCCATTTACTTGGACGGCGGTATGGCTCCCGCAAAAGAATTTGTTTTGCGTTTTGTCAGCAAATCCGAAAACCATTTGAACGATTCGCAGTTCAAAGACTATAAGACGATTTTGCAGGAAATCATTCAGCGAAATCCCGAAGAATTGTTGGAATACAAGCTTTCGGACGAGAGCGGACCGGCACACGACAAGACCTTTACAGTGGATGTGTATTTGAACAGCAACTGCATCGGCAGAGGTGAGGGACACAGCAAAAAGCACGCCGAGCAGGCGGCCGCCCACGAGGCGCTCAAGCTTATGGGAATTGAGAAATGAGCCACGCTAACATTGCCCTTTTTGTGCCGCACATGGGGTGTCCGCAGCAATGCAGTTTTTGCAATCAGCGCATCATTTCGGGCACGGTTACGCCGCCGAATGCATCGGCTGTGGAACGAGCGTGTGAGCAGGCAAAAAAGGGAATCCACGGCGGTGACACCGTTCAGCTTGCGTTTTTTGGCGGCAGCTTTACGGCAATCGACCGCAACTATATGATACAACTGCTTACCGCCGCAAAACCATATGTGGATTCGGGCTTTCTCAACGGCGGTATTCGTGTTTCAACACGCCCCGACTGCATCGACCGCGAGATTTTGGATTTGCTCCGTTCTTACGGTGTAAGTGCGATTGAATTGGGTGCGCAGAGCATGGATGACCGGGTGCTGATGCTCAATCACCGTGGGCATACGGCGCAGGATGTGCGAAACGCTTCGCAGTTGATTTCGTCCTGCGGCTTTGAGTTGGGACTGCAAATGATGACGGGGCTTTACGGCTCGACCGATTGCGACAGCCTCGAAACAGCCAAAGAGCTGATTGCACTTTGCCCGCAAACCGTGCGCATTTATCCGACGGTGGTGCTTCGTGGCACACAGCTCGATGAATGGTACCGAAGCGGTGAGTATGTTCCGCAAACCGTGGAGCAGGCGGTGAACCTTTGCAGTGAATTGTTGCAGCAGTTTGAAGAAAACGGGATTCGGGTGATTCGCCTGGGCTTGCACGCACAGGAGGATGTGGAACGGCAGATGGTTGCCGGTGCATATCACCCGGCACTGCGTGAACTTTGTCAAGGCGAAATCTACTACCGCAAAGCGTTCGAATTTTTGAAAAATATGCCGCAGGGACAATATCAAATTGCCGTGGCACCCACCGAGCTGTCAAAAGCGGTGGGACAGAAGAAAATCAATCTATCTCGCCTGGCACAGCAGGGCTATGCTTGCCGTGTGCAGGGCGATGACCGTCTGCAAGCCCCCTATGAATTGAGAATAAGAGGATTGTGAAAGATGTTTTTGAAAGCACTTGAAATGCAGGGATTTAAGTCATTTCCCGACAAAACCGTGCTCGAATTCGGCAAGGGAATTACCTCCGTTGTCGGTCCGAACGGTTCGGGAAAGAGCAACATTTCCGATGCGGTGCGCTGGGTCTTGGGCGAACAGTCCACAAAAAACCTGCGTGGTTCCAAAATGGAGGATGTTATTTTCAGCGGCACAAATGTCCGCAAGGCACAGGGCTTTGCGGAAGTGACGCTGCGGCTGGATAATGCCGACCGTTCCCTGCAAAACGATAAAGACGAAGTGTCTGTCACACGGCGGTACTACCGTTCGGGTGAAAGTGAATATTTGCTCAACGGCGAAACCTGCCGACTCAAGGATGTCAACGAGCTGTTTATGGATACCGGTTTGGGTCGTGACGGTTATTCGATGGTCAGTCAGGGCCGAGTTGCCGACATGGTGTCATCCAAGTCGAATCAACGCCGTGAAATGCTGGAAGAAGCGGCAGGCATTTCCCATTACCGTTACCGCCGCAACGATGCCAACCGAAAGCTTGCACAGGCGGAGGAAAACATGATTCGTCTGCGTGATATTCTCACCGAGCTTGAGGGCAGAGTCGGACCGTTGAAGGTGCAAAGCGAGAAAGCGCAAAAGTTTTTGGTGCTCGCCGAAGAGCGCAAGGAGCTTGAAATCGGCTTGTGGTTACATACCATTGACAAAGTGCGAGACCAGCTCAAACAGCACGAAGACAAGCTGACGGTTGCAACCGCCCAATACGAAGCGGTGGAAGCCGAGCTTGAAAAAATCGTTGAGGAAATGGAAGCGGCGATGGCGTTGAGCCAAGCCGACACCGTGAAGATTGACGAAATGCGCCGAAACGCTTCGGGTTTGGAAGAGCAGGCGGCACAGCTTGACGCAAAGATTGCGGTGGAACTCAACTCCATTGAGCACAACAACGCCACCATTGAACGCATTACCCGTGAAATGGAAGCGGCGGTGGAATCCAAACAGGATTTGGACGATGAAATCACCGAAACGATGCAGACGGTGGATTTGCTTAAAAAAGCGGAAAAGCAAAAGCGGGAAATGCTCGAAACCGCATCCGCAAAAATCGAAGAAATCCGCAACGAAAGCCGAAGCTTTGCAGAACAGATTGCCGAGCAGTCTGACAAAATCGCAAAGCTTGCGCTGCAAATCGGTGATAAGCGTGTTGCCATTTCAACGGCGAAATCCTCTGCCGAAGAAATCACACTTCGCCTGGAAACCATTGATGAAGTGGCTTCCTCCCGCAGTGAAGCGATTGCACATTTGAACCAAGAGCTTACCGAGGCGATGGATCAGCTCAAAGCCGTGGAACAAACGGTGACCGAATTGACCAATGCCGTCAAGGGCTATGAATTGAAAGTACAAAGCCGTGGCGAAAAGGCGGATAAGCAGCGCCGTGAATTGGACGAATTCGGCTTGGAAATCGACCGCAAGCGTTCCCGTGCGAAAATGCTCGATGATTTGGAAAAGAACATGGAGGGCTATTCGGGCAGTGTCAAGGCGGTCATGCGTGAAGTGAAACGAGGCACGATGCGTGGCATTAAGGGCGTGCTGTCCCAACTCATTTCCGTTGAGGAGGAATATTCGGTTGCCATTGAAACCGCCTTGGGTGCGGCTTTGCAGAATATTGTGACCGAAAATGAAAACGATGCCAAGCGTGCCATTAACTATTTGAAGGACAATCGTTTGGGTCGAGCTACTTTTCTGCCTGTTTCCGCCATTCGTGGGCGTAAGCTCGAAGAAAAGGGCTTGGAGGACTGCTACGGCTTCATTTCCGTTGCCGACGAATTGGTGGGAAGCGACAGCGGTCTGCGTGAGATTATTTCCTCACTTTTAGGTAAAACCATTGTGGTGGATGATATGGATTG
>DNXM01000010.1:4322-5652 GCA_003505905.1 Oscillospiraceae bacterium | reverse complement strand
GATACAATCACCGTTTCAAAATCGTGACGCTGGACGGACAGGTTGTCAATCCCGGCGGCTCGATGACGGGCGGCTCCCGCACGCAAAACGCAGGCATCCTCAGCCGTGCGAATGAAATTGAGCGGTTGAATCAGGAATGTGCCACGCTTGAACAGCAGCGTGAAACCATGCAGGCTGACTATAAGCAGATGCTTTCCGATTTGGCGTCCTGCCGTGCTGATTTGAGCGGAACACAGGCGGACTTGACCCGTGCGCAGGAGGATGTCATTCGCCGTGAGGGCGAAATCAAGCTGCTGCGTGACCGTTTGAGCGATACAAACCGTTCCCTCAACGAATTGCAGACCGAAAAGGAAACCGCAGGCGACCGTTTGGCAAGCTTGCAGAAAACGATGGAGCAGATTCAAGGTGAGGTCGGCGAATTGGATGCGCAGATTACCGAATTGCGCCAAGTGACCACGCAGTTGAATTTGAATCGTGAACAGTTGAGCTTGGATGAGGACGAAAACCGCAAGGCGGAAAGCCGAGCAAAGCTTGATTTGCTCGCTGTTCAAAAGGACATTCAATCGAAGATGGAAACGGTTGCGATGCTGCGCCACCGCATGACCAATCAGGGCATCCGCATGGAAGACCTCAACCGTGAAATCAGCGAAATTGCGCACAACAGCTGTGATATTAAAGTCAACATCACCGAATTGGAGCGACAGGCGGAGGAATTGAGAAGCCGAGGCAAATCCTCAAACGAAGATGTGGAAAAGCTCATTTCGCACAAGAACGAGCAGGATATGCTTGCCACCCGTTTGCGCCAAGAGGAACGCACCAAATCCGCTGACCGTGAAAAGCTCGGCGGTGAGGTTGCCCGTTTGGAAGAGCGCAAGACCGTGATGGAAAAAGAGCTGGACGACACGGTGTCGAAGCTTTATGACGAGTATCAGCTCAGCCGCCGTGAGGCGCAGGAGTTGGGCATCGTGCTCGAAGATGTCGGCGAAGCACGCCGCCACTTGCAGGAAATTAAAAACAAAATCCGTGCCTTGGGCAGTGTCAATGTCGGTGCGATTGACGAATACAAAGAAGTGTCCGAACGCTATGAGTACATGAGCGCACAAATTGCCGACATCGAAAAATCCAAGACGGAGCTGGAAAAGCTGATTACCGAATTGACCGCAAAGATGGCGGAGCAGTTCCGGGAGCAGTTTATCAAAATCAACCGCCACTTCGGCGAAACCTTCTCGGAGTTGTTTGACGGCGGCAAGGCAGAGCTTGTGCTGGAGGACGAGCACAATGTTTTGGAATGCCCGATTGAAATTAAGGTTCAGCCGCCCGGCAAGAATGT
>DNXM01000010.1:4024-4290 GCA_003505905.1 Oscillospiraceae bacterium | reverse complement strand
CGGCAAGAATGTGCAGAACATTGATTTGCTTTCCGGCGGTGAAAAGGGCTTGTCCGCCATTGCGTTGCTCTTTGCCATTTTGAAGGTTTCCCCGGCGCCGTTCTGCTTCTTTGATGAGGTTGAGGCGGCGTTGGACGAGGTGAATGTGGTGCGTTACGCACAGTATGCACGCCGCATGACTGCCAATACGCAGTTTATTCTTATCACGCACCGCCGTGGCACGATGGAAGAAGCCGATGTTCTTTACGGTGTTACGATGCAGGAAA
>DNXM01000010.1:0-3991 GCA_003505905.1 Oscillospiraceae bacterium | reverse complement strand
GGCGTTTCCAAGCTGTTGGAGCTGAAAACGGCAGAGGTTGCCAGAAAATTGGGCATTGCGTGATTAAACCGAAAACATACAGCCAAGAATACAGACGACAGGGGACACCTGCCGTCTGTTTTTTACATATTTTTCGAGGTGAACAAAATGAAAAAGAAAATTCTTGTGCTTGTGTTTTTGTTTGTGTTGGCGTTCGGCGCTGTGTCGTTGGCTCGCTTTGCGCAGGATTGCGCCGAGGTGAGAAGCGATGTACTGCGCCTTCATGTGGTGGCGGATTCCGACACCGAGCAGGCGCAGCGGCTGAAGCTGTTGGTGCGGGACGCTTTGCTTGAAACAGGGAAACGGGTGTTTGATGGGTCGGTGACGGCAAACGATGCCGTGGCACACATCACCCCGCAGATTGAACAAATGGAGCAGACCGCTCAAGCCGTTTTACGGGAAAACGGCTGTGATGACAAGGTGAAAATCACCGTGCAAAAGGAATTTTTCAACACTCGTGCCTATGAACATTTCACCATGCCGGCAGGCGTGTATACGGCGGTGCGTGTGAACATCGGACAGGCCAAAGGGCATAACTGGTGGTGCGTGATGTTTCCGCCGCTGTGCCTGCCTGCGGTCAGCCGAGAGGAAGCGGAGGGCTATTTCACTAAAAGCGAAAAGCGAGTGATTACCGCTTCACCGCAGTACGAGCCACGGTTCAAAATCGTGGAGGTTGTGGAAAAAATCAAAAACTCGCTGTCAAAATAAAAGAACCGGCTTCACTTGTGACGGAACACTCGTGAAGCCGGTTGTTTGTTGCAAAATTTATCCGAGCAAGAAGATGGTGCTTGCCAAAAGAGTTTGTGCCGTGAAATAGGTGACCATGGTGAAAACCTGCACGCCGAGCTTTTTGTATTTGTCGCTGAAAAAGCTCATGCCCAACGAAATATCGGATTGCAGGAAGCAAAGTCCGCCGAGGGAGAGCATGACCACAGCCGCAACGCTCGGATTGTCTTGCTTTTGCAGGAGCGTGACCGCCAAGGCAAAAGCGGAAACCGCCATGGCGCAAACCAGCAGGGCGTACAAAAAGCAGGGAACGGTCAGCTTGCCCGTTTTGATGCCCAAAATACGAAACGCAACCAAAAAGAGAACGGCGGCGACAACGGGCACAATCAGTTGCCAATAATAAACATTGACATAGAGATGGAGCATTTGACTTTGCAGCGATGAAAATGCACCGATGAAGAAGAAATGCCCGACAAAAAAAGCGGCAGCTCCGACTCCGTAGTTGAAAAACGCATTTCCTTTCGGAACATGAAGCAGAAAATCGCCGACCCATGACAGCACGAACGCAAGCAAGACCATTCGTGAATAAGGACTGATTTCGCCTCGGTACAGAACGCCGAGCAGTGCAAGTGCGATGTAACAGGTGGCGCAAATCATTTTGTTGCGCAGGGATATCATGGTGCGAGTCGGATAAAAGGTTTTCAGGTATTGCCGCAGGAAGAAAACTTCCGTGAACAAGACCAAAAGAACCGCAAGAAAGAGAAGAATGTTTTTGGCGATGAACATGAATGAAAACTCCGTATATCAAACGATTTTTCCGTGATGAATCGGTTCCAAAACCAAATCGAGGTTTCTCATAACCGCACGGACAATGCCGAAAATGGTTGGGTTCGGGAACATACCGCCCAAGGAACCTGCTACATCAACGGCAAGACTGCGCAAAGTGGGCATGGAGGTCGGCTTGAGCAGCACGCAACCCTTGCGGAAGGTGAATTTCAAACGACGCTGACCGACCGCCTCCAACGGACGAATCCAAATGTCCAAGGTGTTTTTGTCCGTCCATGCGGCGGTAGAAGCGGCTGTATAATCCAGCTTGCCCAAGCGAATGTGGCTTAGACGCTCAACGCCGTCCATGCCGATGTGGATGATGTTGGTTTCATCCCCCTCGCTCCAATACATGGTGCATTCGTCCTCGTAAAAGCTGAACTTAATGTTGTCCATAGGACCTGCCTTGTCTGCGGACATATACACTGCCGCAAAGCACAGCACGCTCAACGGATAGCCTGCCACAGCAAGAATTTTGTTCGGTGTGATTTTTATGGTGTGACTGTTGAGCTTTCTTTCCCAAGCTTCGCTTCTTGCTTGCGGAGGAATGCCCGTCAACGGTTTAAGGGTCGGAATTCGGTCCTGCTCGGGGATGGTATCCTCAATAAAGGCTGCGGGGAAATGGCGCCAAATGGCATCACGGGTTTTTTGCTCGTCCACTTCGTTGTTGGTGGTGATGATGACGGCGTCAAGATCTTCAAAAACAATGGCGAATTGCGAGAACATTCCGTCAAAGCGAAAAGCATTTTCGTAATTGCCGCAACGCCAGAAGAAGTAGCCGTAGCCGGCGGTGTTGTCGATGCCGACATCGTTGGAATTGTCGGCTTGTTTTTGCGTAGCTTCCCTTGTCCATGCCTCGGGAATGACCTGCTTGCCCATGTATTGACCGTGGTTCAAATAGCACAGGGCAATTTTGGCAAGGTCTTCGGTTTTTAAGAAAATGCCCCAGCCGCCGGTTTCCACGCCGTGGGCATCACGCTCCCACGCAGGCACTTCAATGCCGAGCGGTTCATATAAACGGGGCGTCAAATATTCCGTGACGGTCATGCCCGTCAAGCGGGAAATCATCGCTCCGACGCAGTAGGTGTTTTCGCTGATGTACTTCCAACCTTCGCCGGGCTTGAAGCACCAACGGCTGTCCAAAAAGTCCTTGACCCAGGTTTCGGAGGTTTTGTCGCTGAAGAGGCTGACATCCTTGCCTGCCGTCATGGTCAGTAATGTGCGCAGGGTGATTTTTTCATCGTCCTGCGTGCGTTTGTTTGTGCGGTATTCGGGAAAGACATCCAGCAGCTTGGTGTCAAGCGTCAGCAATCCTTCGTTGACGGCGAAGCCTGCGGCGGTGGAAATGATGCTCTTGCTCACGGAATACATGGTGTGCGGCAAATCGGGGGTGTATGGCTCACGCCATGTTTCATAAGCGACCTTGCCGTGGCGAAGAATCATCAGCGAGTGCGACTCGATTCCGCTTTCTTCAACATCACGGATGTAGTCGGCAAGAGCGGATGAGGAAACGCCGACTTCTTCGGGGAAGGATGCTCTGGGGAGAGATTTTTCAACGGTTGCATTCATAAAATTACCTCCTGAAACGGTTCGGAATCGCTTCATGCGTATGTATGAGATGCACGAGAAGTGATGGGAACGATATTATTTCTTTTTTGCCCAACGGGAACGGAAGAAAACCTGCAATGCGACAACAAAGCAAATGCCGAAAATGCCCGCACCGATGCGCACGGGCGTAATGGCAAAATCGCCTTTAACGGTCTTGCTGTCGGTGACGGAAAGGTTGCGAACGGCGTTGTCAAGGCGCACACGGGCCTGTGTCATTTCCACCGTTGAATTGTTGCCCTTTTTGATGAGAGCTTTAACCTGTGCAATGGCTTTGTTGTATTCCTTCACACGGTTGCTCGGGCAATTTTGAGTGGAAACGGTTCGTGCCGAGGCGACGCAATCAACAAGCTTTTGACGCTCGCCCGTGTTGGCGGAAAGGTATTCGGCAAAATCCTCGGGGTAAGCGGTTTCAATAACCGTGTAGCCGTGGGCAATCAAATCATCCCAGCTCTGTGCGCAGTCCATGCGCCCGGCTGAAACGGTCGGGTCGGCAAAGGAAAACATTCCCTTAACGCCGAATTTTTCAAGCTTTTTCGTGACGGTGTTGTGCAGAACCACACCGAAGGAGTTTTTGGTTTGCAGCTGTACGGCGGCGGTTTGCGCATTGCCCGCATAGGTGCCGATACGGCTGATGGCGGTGAAAACGATATTGCCGCAGTAGTAACCGATGACGGTGACCTGCGTATCTTTTTTGCCGTCAAGCCATGCGGCGGCAACCTTTTCGGCGGTGTGAAAACGAAGACAGAGAAGATTCAAGGCGTCGCTTTCTTTTGCCTGCCGATAAGCTGTATCC
>DNXM01000004.1 GCA_003505905.1 Oscillospiraceae bacterium | reverse complement strand
CGGCTTACTCGGTATTATCATATTGGCCGCGGCTTATTATATGTCCGTTTCAATTGATAACCCCATCGACGCTTTGATTTATTTCTTCATTGCCGTGCTGTTGGTCATCATCGGTACCTATTTGTTATTCATTTGCGGGTCGGTTTTGCTTTGTAAATTATTGCAGAAAAACAAGCGTTATTACTATCGGAAGGAGCATTTCATTTCGGTTTCTTCCATGGCTTACCGCATGAAGCGAAACGGTGCCGGCTTGGCATCCATCTGCATTTTGCTCACGATGGTGTTCGTCATGATTTCCTCGACCGCTTGCCTTTATTTCGGCGCAGAAGACAGTTTGCTGATGCGCTACCCGAGAGAAATTCTACTGCAACTGCAAGCCTCGGAGAAGGATTTGACAACCACACAAACCGAGATTGACAAATTGGTCGAGCGGTACCGTGTAACCCAAAGCAACCTTTGCGACTATAACGAATACACGACCGCCGGCTTACTCCGCGGAACCGATGTCATCTTGGACGAAAGCGAAGTAGAGGGCATCATTTCGTACAGCGATTTATTGGATTTGCATTTTATCTCCTTGGCAGATTATAATCGCGCAACCGGAAAAAGCGTGACACTTCAAAGCGGAGAAGCCTTGATAAAATACCTGCATACCGAAAAAAAGATTTCCGAGCTGCATATCAACGACATTGATATCACCGTTGTCGGAAGTGCGGAAGACTTGACCGTTGACGGAAGCGCCGCTTCTTTGGCAGTTTCTACGGTATTTTTGATTGTTGATGACATTGATGAAACGCTCGAGCCTTTGTTATCCTTACAGAATGAATACGGTCTGCCGATGGTAGAACGCAGTTGGGTTTACGGCTTCGACACAAACCTCGAGCCGGAGCAACAAATTGCACTCAAAAATGATATCGCGACGGTGGTTATGAGTCAGCCCTTCAAAAATGTGAAGTTCTCAATCGGTTGCCGCAACGAAGAGCACGATGACTTTTTCGGCACCTATGGCGGATTTTTCTTTCTCGGTATCATGCTGAGCATTTTGTTTATGGTTGCAACCGTGTTGATTATTTATTATAAGCAAATTTCGGAAGGATACGAAGACCAACCGCGGTTCGGCATTATGCAGAAGGTCGGCATGAATCAAAAGGATATCCGCCGAAGCATTCGCTCCCAAATGTTCACGGTGTTCTATTTGCCGATTCTGTTCTCCACCTTGCACTTGGCCTTTGCTTTCCCGATTATTCGCAAATTGTTGATGCTGTTCAATGTGAATAATCTGTCCTTGTTTTTGGGCACAACCGGCATCAGCATTTGCCTTTTTGCCGCACTATACACGGCAATATACGCCATCACATCAAATCTCTATTATGACATTGTCAGCGGCGCAAAAGAATAAGGATTCAGTGAAGCCCTTCAGAAAGCGGAGGGCTTCTTTTCCTTCATTGACATTTGTGGCAATATTTGATACAATAAGCACAAGAAAACGGTGGGAAGGAGACGCGCAATGATTCATTATCAGATGCTCAGCTTGGGTAGCGTCATTGTGCCGGCAGAAATCCTGTTGGAGGGGACGGGCGCCAAAGAAATCGAAGTCCCGGTTCGTGCCGTATTGGTCGAAACAGACGGCAAATGCATCCTCTACGATACGGGATGCGGCGACGGCGCCTTAAACGGCTCTATGCCTTGGATTTGTCCGGAAAGTGAGACTTTATCGGCACAACTCGCAAAGCACAACCATCATTTTGACGATATCACCGATGTTGTGCTGTCACACGCGCACGCAGACCACGCGGGCGGAGCCATCTATTTTCCGAACGCCGATTTTTGGTTGACAGCCGAGGAATGGATGGGGAAGCAATCTCTTCCGGGGAAAGCACAGCATTTTCTCAAAATCGGTGAGGAGCCGGAAATCGCGCCGGGCGTTCAACTGATATCGCTACCCGGTCATACGCCGAATTTGCTTGGTCTATTCCTACACGAAAACAGCCGCCATATCTTGTTTCCGTCGGATGCCGCATATTCACCGTTCAATATCGAAACGCCGACACACTTTCCGGGTGCTTGCGCGGATAAAAAGGCATACGAATCCTCTGCCAGCCGCATTCGTTCATTTGTTGCACAACCGAATACGGAAATTCACTATTTTCATTGGCCTTTCATTCGCCAATAAAAAAAGCCCTGCGTCGTTAGACACAAGGCAGAAATGCAATTTCGATTAAGCAAACGGATAGAAATTTCGATTGGTGCTGTATGCATCAAAATCGGTTGGCGCGTCAATCTTAAAAAGGGCATACGGCTCATTAAATGTGATTTCCGCTGAAACCTCCAGCTTCTCATTTTCCGTTTTGTCCAAATTGAGGAGCGTTGCAGTGATACTCATCTCATTCACATAGCCGGATTTTGAATAAAGCGTCAATTCAAAGGAATCGTACCGATAAGCGGCAGCACTGGAGGTCAATGTTTCAAAGGTGTTGCCGAACAATGCATATAAGTTCTGCATTTGATTGGCATCCAAAGAAACCGTACACGGTGCATTTTTGCCGACAGATACTTTTCCCTGCGTAACCGCTTCTTCCGGGATATCGAATAAGACGGTCGGTAAAACAGTAACCGAATTTTGAACGGAAGCTCCGGCTCTGTATAAAGAATCGACACAAGGCATGTACATGGTGTTATCCGTCC
>DNXM01000015.1:10719-13171 GCA_003505905.1 Oscillospiraceae bacterium | reverse complement strand
CCGGCACCATGTCGGAGCGAGCTTTACTGAGTTCGCTCCGATTTTTCTTTCCGTTTTTTCATTTTCTGCGGAACTTTTTTGCAGATAATACGTCTCAATATACAGAAAGCTGAAAAAGGAGATTTTATAATGAAAAAGAAAATAATCATCCCCGTTATTCTGGCTATTGTTGTTATCGGTATTGTGGCGGCATATTTAATATCACACAACACCTTCGGCAAAAAGCCCTTCGCAGATTTAAAGCCCGAGGACATTGCAAAGGTATCCGTTCAGTTATTGCCGCCGGGAGAGACAGTGGAAATAACAGATTTCGAGGAGTTGGCCAATGCGCTGAATGAGGTCGTTATCTACGAAAAAGACGATTCATATGCGACGTATTACGGTCAGGGAGTAATTTATACAATTACAATGACCGGCGGAAAAGAGATAACCGTCAACGCCTACAACCCGTTTATAATTATTGACGGCGTCGGTTATAAGACCGAGTATGAGCCCTGTGAAAAATTATCGCAAATCGCAAATACTCTTATCGATTAGCCTTCATAAATGCAAAAAAATCCGAACCCACAGTAAATAGGGTTCGGATTTATTATTTTTGCTTCAGTTTCTGAGGCTGTGGAGCGGCGCCGGGATTCTGCCGCCTCTCGCCACAAACAGTGAGCTGTCGTTTGGATTTACGGGCATTACAGGTGCATGACCCAAAAGTCCGCCGAATTCCACCTCATCACCCACCGTCTTACCCGGTGCGGGAATGATACGCACGGCTGTGGTCTTGTTGTTCACAACACCGATTGCCGCCTCATCGGCGATAATTGCAGATATGGTGCTTGCCGACGTATCTCCGGGCACAGCTATCATATCAAGTCCGACGGAGCATACACAGGTCATCGCCTCAAGCTTGTCGATATGGAGCGAACCGTTTTTAACGGCGTCAATCATTCCTGCATCCTCCGATACGGGGATAAATGCGCCGGAAAGTCCGCCTACATGGGAGGATGCCATAACTCCGCCCTTTTTAACCGCATCGTTTAAAAGCGCAAGAGCCGCAGTTGTGCCGTGAGCTCCCACGGAGGAAAGCCCCATCTCCTCCAAAATTGCGGCAACGCTGTCACCCACCGCCGGAGTAGGTGCAAGTGACAGGTCAACAATGCCGAAGGGCACATTAAGTCTGTGGCTTGCCTCCTGCGCCACGAGCTGTCCCATTCTTGTAATGCGGAAGGCTGTACGCTTTATCGTTTCGGCGAGGACATCAAAGGATTTTCCCTTTTCTGCGGAAATCGCATGATGTACAACACCCGGGCCTGATACGCCAACGTTTATTACGCACTCAGGCTCGCCCTCACCGTGGAAAGCGCCTGCCATAAAGGGATTGTCATCGGGTGCGTTGCAGAACACAACGAGCTTGGCAGGGCCGATACAGCCCTTGTCGGCTGTGGCAACCGCCGCCTCGTGAACCACCTCGCCCATCATGCGAACGGCATCCATGTTGATGCCGGCTTTTGTTGAGCCGATGTTGACGCTCGAACAGATGTGTTCGGTTTCCGCCAATGCCTGCGGAATGGAACGGATGAGTGCTTCATCGCCTGCGGCAAAGCCCTTTTGCACCAAAGCGGAATAACCGCCGATGAAGTTGACGCCGATGGTCTGCGCCGCACGCTCAAGGGTGTGCGCAAAACGAACAGGGTCGCCGCCGCACCCGGCGGCGAGCATGGCGATGGGCGTGACGGAAACACGCTTGTTGATAATCGGAATGCCGTATTCCCGCTCGATTTGTTCGCCGGTGAATACGAGCTTTTCCGCTCTGCGGGTAATTTTATCATAAATTTTGTCGCAGGATGACTTGCAGTCGCTGTCGCAGCAATCCAACAGAGATATTCCCATCGTGATGGTGCGAATATCCAAATGCTCCTGCTCAATCATGGCGATGGTTTCAAGAATATCGGATGTGTTTATCATGCCTTTTTCTCCTCAAATGCGGTGCATGGAATTGAAAATGTCTTCGTGCATGACATGAATGCTCAAAGCAAGGTCTTTGCCCGCACCTTCAAGCTTTTCGCTGAAGACGGTGAATTCCACTTTCATGTCGGCGGTATCCACCAACATAATCATGCAGAACATATCTTGTAAAATGGTCTGCGACACCTCTAACACATTGGCGTTGCATTCGGCGCAAAAGGCGGAAACCTTTGCCAAAATGCCGACCATATCCTTGCCTACAACGGTGATAACGGCTTTCATTTGACGATTCCTCCACTTATCCCTAATAAAATATTAGTTATTATAGCACGCATTTTCCTATTCTACAAGAATTTTTAGAAAAAAATACGGAAAACGCCGACTTTTTTTGTCCCCGAAGCGATGAAACGGAAAAAGTTTTAAATTATGCTTGACAGATGAAACGGCGTGTGCTATAATTCGTAATCGTTGAGCGAGAGTGGCGGAATCGGCAGAC
>DNXM01000015.1:0-10642 GCA_003505905.1 Oscillospiraceae bacterium | reverse complement strand
GAATCAAGTCCCGTCTCTCGCACCAAGAGGGAACAGCTTACGCAGCTGTTCTCTCTTTTTGTTATATGTTCTGCTTTGTTCGGGGACTTGAAGGACGAGCGGCACAGAGCAACTGTCCGGTGGACAGTTGTGACCGCGAGCGACCAAGGCGACCCGGTCGCCGCGAATCAAGTCCCGTCTCTCGCACCAGTCGAGAGGCTCGACACCCAATTCGGATGAAGCTCTCCTTTATTTTCAGGTTGCTACCACGAGGGCAAATCCCTTATGAACACTCCGACCAAGAGGGAACAGCTTACGCAGCTGTTCTCTTTTTATGTTGTTTCGCTTTCGTTATGTTTTACCGCATATGGTAAAAATGCAATTTTTCGTTCAAACGGTTGACAGCCTTCAAAAATCGGTCTATATTTACAGATGTTTGAATGATACTTTCCATCGGGAGAAGAATATGACAAAATCCATTTTGAATAAAATCGACGCCCTTTACACCAAGCTTTCCAAAGGGCACAAAAAAATTGCCGATTATATCATGGCGAACTATGACAAGGCGGCGTTTATGACGGCGGCTCGTTTGGGCGAAACCGTGGGTGTGAGCGAATCGACCGTGGTTCGTTTTGCCACGGAGCTTGGCTTCGAGGGCTATCCCGCATTGCAAAGCGACTTGCAGGAATTGATTCGCAGCAAGCTGACGAGCGTTCAGCGTATGCAGAGCGCAAGCGTGCGCATTGCGCAGGATGAAATTCTCGAAACCGTGCTGAATGCGGATTCCGCCATGATTAAAGCGACCCTCGACCAAACCTCCAAAGAAAACTTCAATCAAGCCGTTGCGGCAATTAACCGGGCAAGAAATATCTACATTCTCGGCGTGCGTTCCGCCGCCACGCTTGCCAACTTTTTGGCATTTTATTTCCGTCCTGTTTATGATAATGTGGTGTTGGTTGACAGCGCAAGAGCCAGCGAGGTATTTGAGCAGATTTTTCGCATTGACGAGCGGGATATCTGCATTGCCATCAGCTTTCCACGCTATTCCAACCAAACCATCAATGCACTGCATTTTATCCACGACAAAAAAGCAACGGTTATTTCCATTACCGACAGCGAGCTGTCGCCGATTGCGAAATTTGCCGATTATTTGCTGATTGCACGCAGCACCATGGCATCGTTTGTCGATTCACTTGTGGCACCGTTGAGCTTAATCAATGCGCTGATTGTTGCCGCCACCTTTAACCGCCGCAGTGAGGTTTACGACAACTTGAATGAGTTGGAAAAAATATACGATGAGTATAATATTTATGATAAGCAGGAGGCTCTCGGCGAAGATGAAAAATGATGTGTTGATTCTCGGTGCAGGAGCCGCCGGCATGATGGCGGCAATCACCGCCTCCGAATCAGGGAGAAGTGTCGCTATTTTAGAAAGAAACGACCGTCCTGGACGAAAAATCGTCATCACGGGCAAGGGCCGCTGCAATGTGACGAACGCCTGCAATCTGCTCAATGATTTGATTGCCAATGTTCCTGTAAATGGGCGATTTTTATACAGTGCGTTTTCGGGCTTTATGCCGCAGGATACCATGGATTTTTTTGAATCACATGGGGTTGAATTGAAAATCGAACGAGGAAACCGTGTGTTCCCCGTGAGCGATAATTCCATGGATATTGTCGATGCGCTACAGGATACCTGCCGCCGCAACGGTGTGCGGTTTCTCAAGGGCAGAGCCGTGGAATTGCTGACGGACGGTACGAGAGTAACGGGCGTGAAAACCGAGGATAGCGAAGTGCTTGAGGCGGAAAACTATTTGATTGCCACGGGCGGAAAATCGTATCCGCTCACCGGCTCAACGGGCGACGGTTACACGCTCGCACAGCAGGTCGGTCACACAATCATCGACCCGAAGCCGTCCTTGGTTCCGTTGGAGGCGCACGAAGGCTTTTGCACCGATTTGCAGGGGCTTTCCCTGCGCAATGTGACATTGAGCGTGGAAGACACCCAAAAGCACCGCACGGTTTTTGAAGAATTGGGTGAAATGATTTTCACGCATTTCGGTGTGTCGGGTCCGTTGGTGCTCAGCGCAAGCTCGCATATGCGTGAAATGTCGCCCGAGCGCTATGTGCTTCACATTGATTTGAAGCCTGCCTTGACCCATGAACAGCTGGACAAGCGCATCGTGCGTGACTTTACGGAAAACTCGAAAAAAGATTATATCAATTCACTCGGTTTATAGCTGCCTCGTAAATTGATTCCCGTGGTGGTGCGCCGCTCCGGCATCAAAGCGAGCGAAAAAACCAACCAAATCACCCGTGAACAGCGGCAGGGCTTGGTGGATTTGCTCAAGGATTTCACCGTCACCGTCACGGGCTTTCGTCCCATTGAAGAGGCGATTGTGACCTCGGGCGGCGTCAAGGTCGGAGAAGTGAATCCGAGCACCATGCAGTCGAAAATAATGGAAAACCTGTACTTCGCCGGCGAAGTGCTGGATGTGGATGCCTACACCGGCGGATTCAATTTGCAAATTGCGTTTTCAACCGGCTATGCCGCCGGCAAAAATATGTGAGTAAATGAGGAAGAAACATGATTAACATTGCCATTGACGGACCGGCAGGAGCCGGCAAAAGTACCATTGCCCGTGCGTTGGCGAGCGATTTGGGCTATATTTATGTGGACACAGGTGCGCTGTACCGCACGGTCGGCTTGAATGCCATGCGAAGCGGTGCCGACACAAAGAACGCCGAAGCGGTGATTGCTTCGCTCCCTTCTGCCGATGTCAGCCTGCGCTTTGTGAACGGAGAACAGCGTGTTTATCTCGGCGAAGAGGATGTGTCCCTTGCCATTCGCACACCCGAGGCTTCCATGGCGGCGTCGAATGTTTCGGCGGTGCCTGCGGTGCGTGCGTTTTTGCTTGATTTACAGCGCAGTATCGCCGCAAAGAACAACTGCATCATGGACGGTCGTGACATCGGAACGGTGATTTTGCCCGATGCAAAGGTGAAAATCTTTTTGACGGCCTCGGCTGAGGTTCGTGCGAAGCGCCGCTATGACGAATTGCTCGAAAAAGGCATGGAAGCCGATTACAACACCGTGCTGGAAAAAATGATTCAGCGGGATTATCAGGATTCGCACCGTGAAATCGCACCGCTCAAGCAGGCGGATGACGCCGTGTTGGTGGATACATCCGAGATGAGCTTGGAGCAGGTAAACGAAACCTTGAAAAAAATTGTGGAGGAAAAGAAATAACATGGCATTTAACTATGACAATGTAAAAGACAGGAAGCTTTATAACATCCTGAAGCCCTTGGGTTGGTGCATCATGCACCTGCTCTATTCCTATAAGGTGGTTGGCAAGGAGAATGTGCCCAAGGACGGTTCGTTCATTTTGACCTGCAACCACATCCATTTTATGGACCCGGTGCTGCTCATTGTCAATGCACCCCGTAAGATTCACTTCATGGGCAAAAACGAAGCGTTCAAAAGGAAATTTGCCTCTTGGTTTTTGACAAGTGTCAACACTTTCCCCGTTGCCCGTGGCCGAAACGATAAGGCGGCGGTCAACTACGCCATTAAGCTGATTGAAACGGGTCATGTTATCGGTATTTTTCCCGAGGGCACTCGCTCAAAGGACTTGAAACCGCATGAAGCAAAGGCAGGCGTTTCGCTGATTGCCCGTCAAACAAAAGCGGATATTTTGCCGGCAAGCATTTACTGCGAAAAAGCAAAGGGCTTGCGCCGCAAGATGACCATTCGCTTCGGTGAGGTCATTCCTTATGAGAGCCTCGGCATCACCGAGGACGGCTCTTCCCGTGAATTGAGAGAAGCAGCGGCACGCATTATGGCCGGCATTACCGATTTGTGGGAGGAAGGACATTGCAGGTAATTCTTGCGAAAACGGCAGGCTTCTGCTTCGGCGTCAACCGTGCGGTCAATTTGGTTTATTCCATGCTGGATGAGGGCAAACGGGTTTGTACGCTCGGTCCGCTCATTCACAATCCGCAGGTAATTGCCGACTTTGAAAGCAGGGGCGGACGCATTGTGGAAAGTCCCTCGCAGGCTTTGCCGGATGAAACGCTTGTGATTCGCACGCACGGGGTGAGCGAAACCGTGGAACGGGAAATTGAGTCGCTCGGGTTGAATTATTGCGATGCGACTTGTCCGTTTGTCAAAAAAATTCACCGCATCGTGTCGGAAAAGCCGAGTGCAGACTCGGTTGTTTTGATTGCAGGCAATGCCGAGCATCCCGAGGTGCAGGGCATTATCGGGCATTGCAAAGAGAATTGCTTTGCCTTCAACACAACGGAAGAGCTGGACAAATTGATGCAATTTCACCCCGAATTCGCACAAAAACCGATTTTTGTGGTGGCGCAGACCACATTCAGCACAAAAGAATGGAAAATTTGTTCGGAAAAAATTCAAAAACACTATACAAACGCAATTATTTTTGATACAATATGCTGTGCAACACAGGAAAGGCAGCAGGAAGCGCAAGCTCTTTCCAAACAGTGCGACGCTATGGTTATTGTCGGCGGTCGCACAAGCTCCAACACCGCAAAGCTCCAAAAGGTCTGTCAGGGCAATGCGCCGACCTATTTGGTGGAAACAGCCGATGAGCTGAAGGGGATTGATTGGAGCGGTTGCCATGTTCTCGGCGTTACTGCGGGGGCATCTACCCCTGCCGGTATAATAAAGGAGGTACTACAAACCATGTCTGAAAATGTAAACGAAGCAAAAGCACAGTCTGAGATTGACGCTCTTCAGGCTGAAATTGAGCAGGCGAAGGCCGCTCAGGAGGCAGTTGGTCAGGAAGCATCTGCGGATGCGAAAGCTGCTGTTGAGGAGGCTCCCAAGAAGTCTTTCGATGAAATGACTTTCCAGGAAGCACTTGAAGAATCCTTGAAAAGCATGAGCACCGACCAAAAGGTTCGTGGTATCGTTGTCGGCATTTCTCCCAGTGAGATTCAAGTGGATATCGGCCGTAAGCAAACCGGTTATGTTCCGCTGTCCGAGTACAGCAACGATCCCACTGCCGATCCTTCCAAGGAACTCAAAATCGGTGACGAAATTGATTTGATTATCATGAAAACCAACGATGCCGAAGGCACCATGATGCTTTCCAAGCGTCGTTTCGATGCCACCAAGTCTTGGGACGATGTTTGCGCCGCCAAGGAAAGCGGTGAGGTTCTCGAGGGCACTGTGTGCGAGGTTATCCCGAACGGCGGTGTTTTGGTTTCTTTCAAAGGCTCCCGTGTCTTTATCCCCGGCTCTCACACCGGTCTTTCTAAAGACGAACCCCTTGAAACCCTTCTCAAGCAGAAGGTCAACTTCAAAATCATTGATGTCAATAAGCAGCGCAAGCGTGCGGTCGGTTCCGTTCGTGCCGTTCTTCGTGATGCACGCAAGGAGCAGGCAAAGGCATTCTGGGATAACGCTGCCGAGGGTCAGACCTACACCGGCACGGTGAAGTCCCTGACCAGCTACGGTGCATTCGTTGATATTGGCGGTGTGGACGGTATGGTTCACATTTCCGAATTGTCCTGGAAGCGCATCAAGCATCCGTCCGAGATTGTGAACCCCGGCGATGTTGTCGAAGTGTTCATCAAAAAGCTTGACACGGAGAATAAGAAAATTTCTCTCGGCTACAAGAAGATTGAAGACAATCCGTGGGAAATCCTGCGCAACAGTTATCCGGTCGGCACAGTTACCAAGGCAAAGGTTGTCGGCTTGACCGATTTCGGTGCTTTCGCAAATGTTATCCCCGGCATTGACGGTTTGATTCACATTTCTCAAATCGCAGACCGCCGCATCAACAAGCCCGGCGATGTTTTGACCGTTGGCGATGAGGTGGATGTTAAGATTACCGACATTGACTTTGACAAGAAGCGTGTCAGCCTCTCCATCCGTGCTTTGATTGAGCCGGTTGAAGAAGCAGCGGAGGAAGCTGAAGCCGAAGCTGAAACAGCCGAAGTTGAAGCCGAAGCAGTTGAAGCAGCGGCAGAAGAAGCAGTCGAAGAAACGGCTGAATAAGAAACACAGTTCACAGTGGGGCTGTAACGAATTCCATGAGTCCGTTACAGCTCCGTTTTTGTATGCGGAGGAATAGTATGTTTCAGAAAAAAATGGTGACAGGCGTTTTTGAACAGCGTCAGTACCTTTTTCGGGGTAAAAGACGGTTTGCCGTCCAACCGCATTACAGCGGTGACAGTCGGTGCGGACGGCAAAGCATGGGTCGGCACAGACTGCGGCTTGGCTTGTGTGGAAAACGGAAAAATCCGCAAGATAAAAGGCTTCAAGGGCGAAATACAGGCGTTGTTTACGGCGCAGGACGGTGCGGTTTGGGTCGCCTGCGGCACCAAGGTGATGACGGCGGACGGACAGAACGAGCAGACGGTCGCCGAAGAAGCCGTTAGCTTTGCGCAGGAGTCAAACGGCACCCTGCGCCTAATGACGAAACACACGCTTTACACATGGAACGGTGAAAAATTCGCCGAAACAATCGGCTTGGACGGCGATGAGCCTGCCTTGGCAATGGCGGTGTTCGGTGGCGGAGAAACCTATGTGGCGGCAGGGTCTTCGCTCATGACTTTGTTCGGCAAGCGTGCCCGCTGGTTTGCCATCACGCCCGAACGCTCCGACTTGCCCAACGGCCGCATTCAAGCGGTGGCAGGGGATGATTACGGCATGATTTGGGTCGGCACATCCGAGGGCTTACTGTTGTATGATTCGCACGACTGTTGGATGACACGCCGTGAAATCGGTGCGCTGACAAGCGAAAGTGTTACGAAAATTTTGTTCGGCAAAACGGGAAACCGCTATGTCGGCACAACCGCAGGCTTAATCCGTTACAACGGTGCGGAACAGAATTTCTACACTGCCTCTCGCTGGCTTCCGTATGCCGAAGTGACGGCCATTGCCGAAAATGCGGACGGAACACAGCTTTGGGTCGGCACGGCAAACGGTTTGAGCCGCATTGACGCCTTTGAAACCACGCTTGCCGAAAAGGCAAAGCACATGACCGATACGACCGAGCGATACAATGTGCGTGAACCCGGCTTTGTGACGGTGCGCAATTTGACAGACCCGTTGGATTTGTCCTCGGGTGAAGTTGAAATTTCGGATAACGACGGTCTTTGGACGGGCTGTTACATGGCAAGCCAAAGCTACCGCTACGCCGTTACGGGCGAGAAAGAAGCGTTGGAGCTTGCTCGCCGCAGCATGAAATGTATGCTCAAGCTAATGAAAATTACGGGTATTCCCGGCTTCACCGCCCGTGCCGTTCGCCGCCCCGGTGAGGATGGCTACGGCAACGGCGACCCCGAATGGGAATATACCGAGGATGAAAACGGCGCTGTTGAGTGGAAAGGCGAAACCTCCAGCGATGAAATGGTCGGTCACTTTTTCTCTTCGTCCGTTTACTTCGATTTGTGCGCCGACGAAGGCGAAAAGAAAGAGATTTCACAGGCGATTTGTGCGATTGTCGACCACATCATGGAACACGATTTCCGTCTGCACGATAAGGACGGCAAGCCGACAACATGGGCGAATTGGAATCCGACCGATTTGAACCGCTCCGACCGCTGGTATTGGGAGCACGGCATCAATTCGCTTGAATTGCTCTCCATTTTGAAAATTGCCCATCACATGAGCGGCGACGAAAAGTATAACGATGTATATAAATACTTTATTATGTCCGAGCATTATGCGTTGAATGCGGCGCACCACAAACGCCGTGACTGCCACAGTATTCACATTGACGACAATTTGGGCTTCCTTATTTCAATTCCTCTGCTCACTTATGAAACCGACCCTGCTCTGCGCCAATGCTATTTGTTCGGCATGAAAGACCATTGGCAGTACGAACAAGTGGAGCATTCGCCGCTTTGGAATTTGATTTACGGTGCATTTTCGGGTCAGGTGTGTGATTTGGATTGGGCGGCAGACAGCTTAATGCGCTTGCCACACGATTTACTTTCCTACAACATGAAAAACAGCGTCCGCAAGGATTTGGATTGGGACGAGGGACAGGATAAGTTTGCAGGCGTGCCTCAACTGAAAACCGCATTGCCTTACGATGAAAAGCCCGTCAACCGCTATGACGGCAGTCCGCTGATGCCCGACGATTACCACCAAAATCGCCCGATTTTGTATGACGGTGCGATTTATTTGCTTCCCTATTGGTTCGGTCGATACAAAAATTTACTCGAATAATGCACAAAATGTACAAAAATATGCACAAATAAGCAATATTCTGAAAATAGATTGAATATTTTTGCAAAAACACTTGCAACTTTCGGAAAAGCGTGCTATAATACGTGCAAATTAAAAAACGGAGGCAGATCTTATGAAAAAAACAATGAAAATCCTCGCTGTCGTCCTGGCTCTTGTTTTGAGCCTGTCCGCTCTCACCGCCTGCGGTGACACAAAGCCGGCCGACACCAACGAAACCACGGTTACCGAGGCCGCAAAAACACAGGCTGTTAAAGTAATCGACATCAACCTGACCGAGGAGCAGTATGCTTTCGGTGTTGACAAGGCTCAGCCCGAATTGCTTGAACAGGTTAATGCAGTGATTAAGGAAATCATGGCAGACGGCACCTTTGATGAAATCTGTGACCACTATTTCGGTGACGGTGAACCTGTCGGTGTCACCTCCGCCGTAAAGGATGATTCCAAGGAACAGCTTGTTGTTGCCACCAACGCCGCATTTGAGCCGTTTGAGTTCACCAAGGGCGACAAGTATTACGGCATCGACATGGAAATTGCTCAGATTATCGCCGAAAAGACCGGCAGAGAATTGGTTATTGATAATATGGATTTCCAATCTGTTTGCCTTTCCGTCGGTCAGCACAAGTGTGATATCGCCATGGCAGGTCTTTCCGTAAAGCCCGAGCGTGAAGAGTTTGTTACCTTCTCCGATTCGTACTATGAGGCTTCCCAAAAGGTCATTGTCAAGGGTGATGACACCACCTTTGATGCCTGCACCGATAAGGCTTCTGTTGAGGCAATTCTCAACGGCTTTGACTCAACTACCAGAATCGGCGTACAAGTCAGCACTACCGGCGAGCTTTATGTTAAGGGTAACGGAACGGATTATGCAGGCTTTAAGACCGAGGTTAAGAGTTACAAGAACGGTTCTCTTGCCTGCCAGGATTTGATTAACGGCAACATCGACCTTGTAGTAATCGACTCGGCTCCTGCTGCCGCTATCACAGCCGCTATCAATGAGCTTGCGTAAGTTTAACGGCTGACAAAATAACGAGGGACTGTATCGGCAACACCGTTTGCCGATACAGCCTTTGTGCGTTTAGCATTCCTGTGGAAAGTCATACAAAGAAAGCGCTTTTTTGGGTGCTTTCGGTTGTAAAGGTTGTTTGATATGAATTTTGACAAAAAAATTGAAAACTTTATAGTAGTTTTTATGGAGCAGGGCGGTTACCGAGAGGTGCTGGAGGGCTTAGCCAACACCGTCAAGATTGCCGTGCTCGGCTTGGTTATCGGCATTTTTATCGGCACGCTGATTGCGACGGTGCGAGTGATTCCCAAATACAAAACGCTGCCGAAAATTCTCAACGGAATTTGCAGCTTCTATGTCGGTCTGTTCCGTGGCACGCCCATGGTGGTTCAGCTTTTGGTGTTCTATTATGTTGCTCTGCCGTTGATGGGGCTTAAAATGTCCTCTGTTTTAGTTTCAATCATTGTGTTCGGCTTGAACAGCGGTGCATACATATCCGAAATCATGCGCGGCGGTATCAACAGTGTGGATTACGGGCAGATGGAAGGCGGCCGTTCGGTAGGTTTGAGCTTTTCAACCACCATGCTTCGCATCGTTATCCCGCAGGCTGTCAAAAACATTCTTCCGACAATGGGCAACGAATTCATCGCTTTGATTAAAGAAACCTCGGTTGTTTCCTTTGTCGGCGCAAGCGACTTGTATAAGGCGTTTAACTACATCGGTACGAACAGCTATGAATTTATGGTGCCTTATTTGACGATGGCATTGATTTATATTGTTATGGTTTGCTTGATTAGCTTGGCGGTTCGCATCATGGAAAGGAGGCTGCACCAGAGTGATCGACATCATTGATTTGAAAAAGAGCTTCGGCAAAAACGATGTCTTAAAGGGCATCAATTTGACCGTCAATAAGGGCGATATCGTTGCCATTATCGGGCCTTCCGGTTCCGGTAAATCCACATTTCTTCGCTGCATCAACTGCATGGAGGACCCAACAGGCGGCAAAATAATTTTTGACGGCGTTGACATTGCCGACCCGAAGGTTGATATCAACATTCACCGCCGCAAAATTTGCATGGTGTTTCAGCACTTCAATTTGTTCAACAACAAAACCGTGATTCAGAACATTATGCTTTCGCCTGTTTTGTGCGCCAAGCAAGACCGACGCAGAGCACAGTGGCACAACCTTTTCCACAAGGATAAGCTTCCCGTGCGTTCAGTTACGGAAATCAAGTCCGAGGCACGCAAAAACGCCGACCGCCTGCTTGAACGCATCGGCTTGACGGATAAGGCGAATGTTTACCCGTCCACGCTTTCGGGCGGTCAGAAACAGCGTGTTGCCATCGTCCGTTCACTTGCGATGAATCCGCAGGTAATGCTTTTTGACGAGCCTACCTCCGCACTTGACCCCGAAATGGTCGGCGAGG